>JAHYYD010000039.1 GCA_019425105.1 Actinomycetota bacterium | reverse complement strand
TCGATTCTTCCTCTCGTGCTCGGCCCTCGCGCGTGCAAGCCGTTCGGGGTCAAGGTCTTCGACAAACACCCTCTGCATCATGTGCCAGTCCTGAGGCTTCGACGCCATCATGGCGGCAAACTGATCCACCCACGCCTGCGTGAGAGCCTCGACGCGGTTGAACCCCGGGCGTTCCTCTTCACCGACGGTGATCGGCCCGACGCAGCGCACGCGCACGTCAGCCCCCGTTGCGCTCTCATTCTCGTAGGTAATGCACGCCGCAAAAAGCGGGCGTTCGAGCTTTGTCGCTAGGGCGGCCGGCCCTGCCGCGACGAGCGCCCGCCGCGTCCCTAAATCGACTTCAATACCCGAGCCGGAAATGTCTCGATCCGCCAGAAGCGGCACAATCACGCTGCGTCCACGAACGCGCTCCATGAGCGTCGAGAACACCGATTCGCCCTTCGCGACGCCGATAATTTCCATGCCCAGTCCCTCGCGCAGAGCGACAAAACGATCGAAGAGACTGGGAGGTTCAACTTTCTCGGCCACGGTAACGATGCCACGACCGTGCGCGCAGACCCACGCACCCGCGCGGTCCCAGCTGCCCGAATGCCCCAGAGCGAGGACGACAGGCCCATCCTCGCTCGCCTGTACCAAGGCCTCGAACCCTTCAAAGGACACGCCCTCAAGCAATGGTGCGCCGCGACGTGATCCGAGCATCAGCTGCTCGGCGTAGTTGCGGATGTGCGAGCGAACCGCATCGCGCACCTGCGCATCCGATGGATCAATTCCGGTCAAACGAGCCATGTTGGAGCGCAGCCGCTCGATCATGGCTCCCCCACGTCTCGCAGCGATCGATGCACCCGTATCCGCCATGCGTATGACAAGGCGTAGCGGAAGGCGGGGCGCAACGGAAAAAGCGAGTGACAGGGGCGAGAAACTCACTGGGCTCCTTCGTCAATGTGGCGAGCGGTAAACCAAATGCGCTGGCACACCGTGACGAATGAGGCGAACGCAACCCACGTCAGGCCGCACGCGAACACCCACTCCGGCAGGCCGAGGCTCATCAGCATGGCCGTTCCCATACCGATGATGAGCCGGTCGGTTCGCTCAGCGATCCCCAGTTTGGCGACAACTCCAACGGACTCCGCGCGGGCGCGCGCGTAAGGAACGGCGGCTGCACCGACGATCGAGCAGATACCGCCGATGATCGTCCACGTACGAACGGACGAGTTGTCCATGTGAAAGACCGCGTAAGCAGTAAGCGATCCAAACACGGCACCATCACCCAGACGGTCAAGCGTCGAGTCAAGGAAGGCACCAAAACGGGTGCCTCCCGTCGTCATACGCGCGAGCGTCCCATCGACGGAATCGCCGAACATCACGACCGCGAGAGCGATGCCTCCCTGCCAGATCCACCCCTGCGGGATGCAGATGACCGCGATGGCGACAGTCGCGACCGTTCCGGCGACCGTCACCATGTTGGGGGTTACCCCCGCGCGCGCGAGAACACGCGCGAGCGGTGTAAAGACGGCCCGCGTGATAGAACGTCCGTGATTTCCGAGCATCAGTTCTCCTTGGGCCAGGCAGCGGCCAGCCGGGCGCGAGCGTCCTCGAGCAGCTCGGGGACGGCCTTCGTCTGAGCGATAATCGGCAGAAAGTTGGCGTCTCCCAGCCAGCGGGGAACAACGTGCTGATGGAGGTGCGCGGCGATTCCTGCCCCGGCGACCTCTCCCTGGTTCATACCGAGGTTGAAACCTGCCGGCGCAGCAACAGCCCGCGTGACTCGCATCGCGGTGGCCGTCAGGTCACCCAACTCGACGCGTTCCTCGTCGGTGAGCTCCGTGTAGTCGGAAACATGCCGATACGGGCACACGAGGAGGTGCCCCGAGTTGTAGGGGAACAGGTTCATGAGGACGAAGCACGTGCGTCCGCGATGGACAATCAGGCCAGTCTGGTCGTCTTTGCCGGGTGCCGTACAGAACGGGCAGCCGACATCCGAGGCGTCTGAAGGCTTCCCCTCTCCGCGGATGTAAGCCATCCGATAGGGGGTCCAGAAGCGACCGAAGCCGTCCGGGACGCCTGCCAGCGAGCGGGCGTCCTCTGTCGGCAACGGGCCGTTCGTAGTACCGATCGCATCGGGACCGGCGTCGCGGCTCATGTCTCTCACGCCTCGTCGAGACCGTCGATCTGATCCGCGTTGTTGCGCGCCTCGATGTGTGACACGATCAGCTCGATCGCGCGGTCAACAGCAATGCCGTTGTGCTGCGAACCGTCACGCAGGCGGAAGGAAACCGCTCCCGCCTCGACGTCCTCGCCACCGGCGATGAGCGTGAAGGGGACCTTGTCCTTGGAAGCGTTGCGGATCTTCTTCCCGAAGCGGTCATCGGACAGGTCGGTCTCAACGCGCACGCCACGCTCGCGTAGCTTGGCGGCGACGTCCTTGACGTAGTCGTCAAAGGCTTCGGCGACGGGGATGAGGCGCACCTGGACGGGCGAGAGCCACGCCGGGAACGCACCCGCGTAGTGCTCGGTGAGAACGCCGATGAAGCGCTCAACGGAGCCAAGCTTCGCAGAGTGGATCATCACGGGACGCTGACGGCTACCGTCGGCCGCCGTGTACTCGAGGTCGAAACGCTCGGGCTGGTTGAAGTCGTACTGAATCGTCGACATCTGCCAGGTGCGGCCGATCGCGTCCTTGACCTGGACGGAGACCTTGGGGCCGTAGAAGGCGGCGCCACCCGGATCGGGAACGAGGTCGAGACCGGTTGCGGCGCAGGCGTCCTCGAGGGCCTTCGTGGCGGCCGCCCAGTCTTCATCCGAGCCGATGAACTTATCCTTCTTCTTGCCGTCCTCGTCGCGCGTGGACAGCTCGAGGTAGAAGTCCTTGAGGCCGAAGGCCGACAGGATCGACAGGAAGAACTCGATCTGGCTGCGGATCTCCTCCGAGGCCTGCTCGGGGGTGCAGTAGGTGTGCGAGTCGTCCTGCGTGAAGCCGCGCATGCGGGTCAGGCCGTGAACGACACCGCTCTTCTCGTAACGGTAGTCGTGCCCCAGCTCGTAGAAGCGCAGGGGCAGCTCACGGTAGGAGCGGCCGCGCGAACGGAAGATGAGGTTGTGCATCGGGCAGTTCATGGCCTTGAGGTAGTACTCCTGGCCTGCCTTGGTCACGTTGCCATCCTCGTCGCGTTCTTCGTCGACGAGCATGGGCGGGAACATGGTGTCCGCGTAGTAGGGCAGGTGGCCCGACGTGTGGAAGAGCCCGCCCTTAGAGATCTCGGGCGTGTGCACGAAGTCGAAGCCGGCCGCCTTGTGACGGTCGGTCACGTAGGACTCGATCTCGTGGCGCAGGATGCCGCCCTTGGGGTGGAAGACGACGAGGCCGGGGCCGATTTCCTCGGGGAAGGAGTACAGATCCAGCTCGGCGCCCAGGCGACGGTGGTCGCGACGTTCCGCTTCCTTGATGCGTTCCTGGTAGGCGACGAGGTCCTCCTTCGAGGCCCAGGCGGTGCCGTAGATGCGCTGGAGCTGATCGTTCGACTGGTCGCCCTTCCAGTAGGCAGCCGAGGCCTTGGTCAGCGCGAAGCCGTTACCGATGAGCTTGGTGGAGGGCAGGTGGGGACCGCGGCACAGGTCCTTCCACGCGACGGAGCCGTCGCGGCGGACGTTGTCGTACATGGTGAGCGTGGCACCGCCGACCTCAACGGAAGCGCCCTCTGCGCCCTTGCCCTTGGTGGTGACGAGCTCAAGCTTGTAGGGCTGAGCGGCCAGCTCGCGGGTGGCCTCCTCTTCGGAGATTTCGCGGCGCACGAAGCGCTGCCCTTCCTTGACGATGCGCTTCATGCGCTTCTCGAGCTCACGCAGCAGCTCGGGCGTGACCGCGTCGATGTTACCGAAGTCGTAGTAGAAACCGTCGGTGATGAAGGGGCCGATGCCGAGGTTGACGTCGGGGAACACGTCCTGGACGGCCTGGGCGAGCACGTGCGTAGCGCTGTGGCGCAGGATGTTCAGGCCGTCCTCGCTAGCCAGCGTGATGGCCTCGACGGACGTGCCCTCCTCGAAGGGGGTCGCCAGGTCGCGCGGAGTTCCGTCAACCTTGATAGCGACGACATCGCGAGACTTCTCGAACCACGTCGTGCCCGTGGTCCCCGCCGGTACGGTTTGTTCATGTCCGTCAATGACGAGCGAGATATCGGGCACTGTGTCTCCTAGTTTCATGAGGTACGCGAGATTGTGTTGTTACTGGGATTCTATCCCTGTGGCGCGAACGCTTCAGGAGCGGGCACGCCAGTCCTTGACAGCTTTCGCCGCACTGAGGGCCCGGTAGGTCGCCTTTTTGATCGGCATGTCCCATCCGCCGGGAACGTCTGTGAAGTGCGAGGCAAAGGCGCTCTTGTACTTGCCGACGCTGTAGAGCTCGGGGCAGCGCGGCGAGTGGGCACCCATAAGGTCGAATTCGCGCACGCCGTCGCGGGCGAGGAATTCGGCGGCCAGGAAGTCCAGGACCGGGGGCTGACGCAGGCGTCGGCCAGCCTCAGTGGAGGCGCCGTACTCTGCCTGCGCGCGGATTCCCTCGACGAGGCAGAAGTCCCAGCAGAGGATGTTGCCCTCGGCGTCACGCATCGAGAAGATACGCGCGTGCTTGGGGCCGAGGATCGTCAGGAGCTTGAGGTAGTAGTCCTTGGGATGCGGGCGGAAGCCGTCACGTTGGGCGGTCTCCTCCATGACGGCGTAGTACTCGTCGATGACCTCGGCCGCGTTCGCGGTGTCCTCGTGGAAGGTCACGCCCTCCGCCTTGCCCTTCTTCAGGCCCGAGCGGATCGAGCGCTTGCCGGCCTTGGGCATGGCGGCGAGGATTGCCTCCTCGGTCTTGCCGCTGGTGTCGATGACGACGGTACGATCGTAGGAGATTGTCTGCAGCGGCATGCACAGATCGGGGTGCTGGTAGATGGCATGAAGGCGCACAAAGGCGACCGACTTGTCCTTCGCCCTGATCTCACGCAGGAGGTCGGCACGCAGAGCCGCTTCGCGCTCGGGGGTCGCTTCCTTGACCCACGCCGGTCCCCACTTGGCCCACAGGTAGTGGACGCCGCGCACGGAGTACTTATAGAGCGTGATGAACGCGATCTTCGCGTCATCCTCGCACCACGCGTAGCGGCCCCACACCCCGTGTCCCTGAGACTCCTCGAACGCCTCCCACACGCACGCCTGCTCGATGGGAAGTGAACGGTCCTGGAAGCCAGAGACCGCAGCGATCTTATCGTCCTTGGAAATGGGCACGAGTGCGGTTGTCGTCATGGTGTCCTCGTTAGTCGGAAATATCGGTCGCGTAGGGGGTCAGTCTATCAGGGCCTACTCCCCCGCCGACGAGGCCGGGGCAGCGCACGGAAGAGACACGACCTCAGTAGGACGTCTCCGTGGGCTCCGGATAGTAGCGGGCAAACTTACGACGATGGTTCTGCTTCTGCAGCCAAACAGTGAGATTACGGCGCAGATCTTTCTCCGTCGGGTTCAGGAGCAGGTCGAAGCGACGCCCCTCCCGGATGATGCGCTTGACGCGCGTTCGCAGCTCGGGATCGGTGATGTAGTGCAGGAGCAGCGAGTCCGGGACGAGGGTGTACAGGATTTCATCCTTGGCCTGAACCTGCTCACATTCCTGTCCGTCGATAAGGTCTGCGACCATCGGGATCATCGGGTTCGCACCGGCAGCGGCCATATACCAATTGTTACGGCCAATTCGAGGGTTGACCTCGAAGAAGAGGGCGCGCCCGTCGCGAGGGTCGATCTTCACGTCAAAGTTTGCGAATCCGCGATATCCGTTCTCGGTGAGCAGCGTGCACGCGTCGGCCCACAGCTGGGGGAAGTCTTCGGTGATCATCGCAACCGGGTTGCCGATCATTGTGGGGGCGTGATCCTCCAGCAGGACGCGAGCCGAACCGATGAGGGTGACCTTCCCATGCGAGTCAACATAAGCGGTGATCGATCGCATCGCCGTGTTGTCCCCGGGAATTAGTTCCTGGACCAGGAAAGTATCGCGGAAGCCTGCATCCTTCAGGGTCTTCCAGAGTTGCGCCAGCTCCTCGGGCGTATCGATGAACCAGATCTTACGCTTGCCGTCGAAATCGAGAACGTCGTAGGGCTCGCCCTTTGCGGACTTGGCGACGACCGGGAAACTGAACGGAATGTCCGGGGCAGCCCAGGCCTCGTCGTCAGCGCCGGAAAAATCGACCGCGACCGTGCCCGGCGAGTCAATCCCCGCGCGCTCACACGCGCGCGCAAACTCTTCCTTATCGGTGAGTCGATCCATGACTTCTTCGGTCGGGAAAGGCACTGCGTAGTGCCTCGACAGCGCCTCCATATTGCGGGCGACGAACGCGGAGAAGATGTCGTGGTTCGCCATCAGGATGAGTTTCTTGTCCGCGTGCTCACCGGCGATACTCATCAGGACGTCGAGGAGCTGCGCATCGCTCGCGTGGGCGCTCACGTGCCGGACATCGAAAAAGTGTGACCGTGTGATCGACTCCGTAGGTTGGGACCCGACGCAGATGCATCGGCAACCAAATGCTTCGTTGAAACAGCGCCCGATTCCATACACGCCGAAGTCTCCGCCAATGATGACAGGCAGAATGTCGTCGCGGGGCGACAGGGGGCGAGGCCGGGTCAGGTAGTCGATTGTCATGCCATAAGCCTAGCGCCTGGTAGGATACAGAACTATCCCTGAGACCTCTCTCACCTCTACGAAAGTTCGCTATGAGTTCGCCATTTTCGCAGCATAATCAACAGCCCTTCCAGCCTCAGCAGGGAGCAGGCGGATACCCCCATCAGGGAGGCTACCCTCAGGGAGGAAACCAGCAGGGAGGCTACCCTCAGGGAGGAAACCAGCAGGGAGGCTACCAGCAAGGTGCATATCAGCAGGGAGGCTACCAGCAAGGTGCATATCAGCAGGGCGGATACTCCCAGCAGTCCCCTCAGGGCGGGTACGGCGCTTCCCCGTACGGCCAACCCGCCTACTCGGGCGGCCCGATGGGCCCGCAGCCTTCGGGTTCCAACAACGGGAAGATCTTTGCGATCATTGCCGGTTCTTTTGTCGCTGCCCTCGTCGTAGCGACAGTCATCTATCTTGTATTCGGATACAGCTCGTCGTCCTCTCAAGACGACCGTTCAGCAAGCCCCTCACCCACATCGTCAAGCTCTCCGTCATACGGATCGAAGCCCACGAGCCAGCCTTCCTCGTCGCCCACCTACGGCTCCAAGCCGTCACCGACGTCGGGATCTGGCACCGGTACGGGCTCCTCCAAGGGCTCGAAGGGGTCGAATGGCGGATCCGACCCCGATGTCGAATCGAGGATCATGTCCACCTGCGACAGCCAGATCAACGCGGCGATCAAGGGCGCGTCTATCACGGATCAGCAGATCACCTTGGTTTCCTCGACCTCCAGTAAGCAAACCTACGAGTACACGGGTCGCGTGACCGGCAGGAAAGCCTCAACCAACGAGGCCGTCAATGGCGACTTCAACTGCAAGGCAGACTATGACCCGGCGACGGGTTTGATCGAGACAACATTCCAGTAATCAACGAGCCTGTGCTGCAGCCTGTCCCGCTACTTCTTCGGTCTCCGGCCACGGGCGAGATCGGCCGCACTCACCAGACTTCTACCACTATCAACTTCAGGGAGTCCTCATGTCCAACCCGTACGACCCCAATCAGCAACCTCTTAACGGCGATAACAACGGCCAGTACTCTACTGAACAACAACCGACAGAACAGTTGCCAGCCGTTGACTACGGCCAACAACCGACCGAACAGTTGCCGGCAGTCAACTACGGCCAACAAGCAACCCAACAAATGCCGGCCGTAGGCGGGTACGGCCAACAAGCAACCCAACAAATGCCGGCAGCCAACTACGGCCAACAAGCAACCCAACAAATGCCGACAGCCAACTACGGCCAACAAGCAACCCAACAAATGCCGACCGCAGGCGGATATGGGCAGGCTCAGCCCGGCTACGCACAGCAGCAGGGTTATTATCCTCCGGGTCAGTTCCCGGCAAGCCCCTATGGCGGACAGCCGAAAAAGAAAGGGCCAAATACCGGCCTCATTATCGGTGCGATCGCCGCTGTCATCGTTGTGATACTCATTGCCGTCATTGCAATCATCGCGCTGAACAGGGGGGATTCCTCTGACGACTCCTCGGCCTCGCCCAGCGCCTCGCCGACGACCTCGACCAGCACTACCCCGTCAGCTTCACCGTCCTCGACCTCTCACCCGTCGACGTCCTCCTCTTCAAAGCCGACACCGAGCCAATCCTCGCCTTCCTCCAGCGCCTCCTCCAAGCCGACGCCGTCTCAGAGCGCTAGCTCGTCAAGCACCGTGTCCGTTGACGAGGAATACGGCGTGAAATCTGAGTGCAAGAATGCGATGACACAGTTCGTTCAACAGGGCAAGCTGGAAAACTGGACCGTCGAACGCGACGGCGTGAATTCCAAGGGAGAGAAGCAATACATCTCCAAGGGCCAAATTAACGGCACACTGATCACCGGCGAGACGGGTATCTACAACTTCACATGCACGGCCGTCTACCACCAGGACTCCGGGCTGTACGAGGCCTGGTCGACCATCGAACACAAGTAAGCCTGGCAGCGAGCACAAGCGATGCTGTACCGTCCGGAACTGCTTCCTTCCGCACGCTACGAAGCACAAACGTGGTGGACAAACGCGGTTCTCTACCAGATCTATCCCCGTTCGTATCAGGACACGAACGGGGATGGAGTTGGTGACCTAGAGGGCGTCTATCAGCGGTTGGACTACCTGGCGGATCTCGGGATCGACATCGTGTGGATTTCCCCGATCTACCGTTCGCCGCAGGCCGACAACGGCTACGACATCTCGGACTACCGCGATATTGATCCGCTTTTCGGGGACCTCGCGGCCTTCGATCGTCTGGTCGCACGTGCCCATGAGCTCGGTATGCGCATTGTGATGGATCTCGTCGTCAACCACACGTCGATCGAGCACCCGTGGTTTCTTGAGTCTGCCTCGTCCGTTCATTCACCGCGCCGTGACTGGTATTACTGGCGTGACGCACGCCCTGGCACGGAGCCTGGAACGCCCGGTGCGGAGCCGAACAACTGGGAGTCGTTTTTCGGAGGATCAGCCTGGGAATTTGACCCGGATTCGGGACAGTATTATCTGCACCTTTTCGCCCGCGAGCAGGCGGATCTGAACTGGGAGAACCCACGGGTGCGCGAAGCCGTCTACGAGATGATGAACTGGTGGCTGGACCGTGGCGTTGATGGTTTCCGGGTCGACGCCATCGACGTCATTTCCAAGGCGCCGGAGCTCCCCGATGGTGGCCCGGCTCGCGCCCCATTCGGAGTCGGGCATGAGCTCTACGCAGATGGCCCTCGCCTGCACGAGTTCTTGCAGGAGATGAACGCGCGAACGTTCGCCCATCACCCGGGCACCTTCACGGTCGGCGAGGCCTCGAATGCATCTCCTGAGTCCGCGCTGCTGTTCTGCGCACCAGAGCGCGGTGAGTTCAACATGCTCATTCAGTTTGAACACATGAATCTGGGGCTCGAAGACGGGAAGTTCTCACCTCACCCCCTTCAGGAGGGCGAGCTCGCCGATGTCTTCACGCGTTGGCAGGAGACGCTCGGGGAACGCGGCTGGAACGCTCTGTATCTGGAGAACCATGATCAGCCTCGTTCGGTCGCCCGGTTCGGTGATCCTGAGGCGTATTGGCGAGACTCTGCAACGGCCCTCGCGACCGCGTATTTCCTGCAGCGCGGAACGCCTTTCATCTATCAGGGTCAGGAAATCGGGATGCTCGGAGGTTCTTTCTCAGCACCCTCCGATTTCCGTGACGTTGAATCCCTCAACTATTTGGCTAGTTTCAGCGGCGACCACGTGCCTGCCGGTGTGGCGGCTATGTCGCGCGATAACGGGCGCACCCCCATGCAGTGGGACGACTCCCCCGCCGCCGGTTTCACTTCAGCCGATCCCTGGATTGACATCCCGCCGTCAGCTTCTTCCATTAACGTCGCAGCGCAGGTTCCAGATCCCACATCGGTACTGTCGTATTACAAGGCGCTGATCGATGCTCGCCATCGTATTCCGGCGCTGACCGACGGCACATTCGACCGCATTGACGTCGGTGATCCGGCGCTCTTCACGTACTGTCGCTGCACGTCACAAAGCGAGGTTCTCGTGATGGTGAACCTCTCGGGCACTGCACGTACGCCGCACTTCCCCTCCCCCGACGAGGCGTGGACGCCGTCACGCTGGACACTGTACCTGGGCAATGTGGACGAGCCCCGTGCAGGTGGTTCTCCTGACGGGCAGAACGAGGAGGATTGTTCCCTCCCCCCATGCGCATCGATGAGACCGTGGGAGGCTCGCGTCTACGTGCGCACTACAGCCCCCTCATAATTGGAAAACATGGTAGGGGGCGCATCATTATCCACGCATATCCATGGGGTTGCGCCCGTAGCCCAGCGAATAGCCAGCCCGCGCTTGCCCTGCTATTTCACCACTCTCGCATCTACTCGGCACCCGACACATCACAACGGAAGATAAAGGTGGGCGGGATGAGCATTGCTCATCCCGCCCACCGATAGGCGCTCACGCGCCCCGAGTCCTCTTCGCGATCAGTGGCTGCGGCGCTTGGCGGCCACGAGGGACAGACCCGCGATGGCGACAATGCCAGCCAGGACGCCAAGGCCAGCCGCATCAGTACCGGTCTTCGCCAGCTGCGGGGCAGGCGACGGTGTAGCCGACGGCGTCGGAGCAGGGGTCGAGGGCGTGGCCGACGGGGTCGGCGTCGGAGCCAGAACGTTGGTGAGAGTCAGCGAGTAGACCTGGTCATCGCTCAGGGTGAAGGTAGCCTCACGATTGTCCGCCGAGAGGGTGACACCATCGGCGGTCTCGAAGACACGGCTCTCGCCATCGACCCAAGTGATATCAGCACCGGCGGGCAGGTCACCCTCAGAGACCGTGACGACAGTCCCCAGCGGCAGAGACGTCGGGTAGGTGTAGGTTTCGCCCGCCTTGAGGGTCGCCTCGAACGTCTTGTTCACCGAAGGATCAGCATCATTCTTCAGGGTAATTGAGAGAGTGTACTCGAGGTCCTTCGCGGACTCAGGAAGGTCACCCTCCACCTTCTTGGTCACCGAGAAGGTCTGGTGTGCGTACGCATCGGCGGACGCCCCGTAGCGCAGAACCTTCGTGATGGGTTCAGTAATCTTCACGCCCGCGACATTGAAGTTGACGGTATTCGAGAAGAGACCATTGATGTCACCAGCACGCTTCGCGCCCTGGACGTGACCGGGCAGGAGGATGATGGCGGACTGGTTCGCCGGGATCTCGGCGAGCGTCACAGTCACCTTGGTCGAGGTGCAGTCGACCTGCGCAGCGGCACCGAAAGCGCCGTGCGACGTATCGTTACCCTGGCTCAGACCGGCGGACGTCGTCGGATCGGTGACGAGGTAGGTGTGGTTCTTCGTGTACTCGTTCACGACATCGCAGTTGAAGTTCCAGTTGGAGCCCGCGGGGACCTCATCGACGATCGACGCGCCGGAGACAGCTGCATTGCCCGCAGGGAAGACGACACGCCACATAATGGCCTGGTTTTCGTCGCCATCCGAGTTCTCGGGAAGGGTCAGCCACCCATCCTTCTGGTAGCGCGCCACGCCGGGCGTACGGCGCAGCATGGTCAGCTCGCGCTCCACCTTCTTACCCAGCTTCACCGTGTAGGTCTCATCTCCGGGGCCCGTGTAGTTGGTGAGGCCGTTCGTAGAAACGTGGCCGTACCACTGCGCGGCAGACTCGACCTTCTCGTTGAAGACGACGGTCACCTTGCCGTCAGTGCCCCAGGTACCACAGCCGACGACAACACCGCTATTGGAGATAACCTCAAACTGGCGGGTAATGTTAGGGCGCAGGACGCTCTGACCCGTTGCGGAGTTCACGATCGACGCGTCGTAGGTGAAGTAGTCGCCCGCCTTCACGCGCCCCTCAGTCTGCCACGGGAGCTTGATGCCCAGGTCCCACCAGTCACCAACAGCGTGGGTCTCTCGACCGCTGTGGTCCACGAGCTGAGCGTTGTTCCAATCCAATGTGACCTTGTCGCTCACATCCGTGGTCGGCGTCGGGCAGCTCAAGGGAGCCGCGGACGCAGGGGCCTGGGCACCAACAAACTGCGCCAGACCAAAGAAACTCAGAACCAATGCGAAAGTCGCAAGAAGGACGCCGAAGTGACGGCGCTTCAGGGCAACCATAGAAAACTCCTGTCAACGGGATGAGCGACGGCGTCGCCGCATACCGGATCAGTCTATGCCAATCACCTGCAATACGGTCAAGAATGGAAATAACGCGTTCTGAAAACACCGGAAAAGGCCGGATCGACAAAAGCGATTCTCGCTAAGTTTTGGAGCTACTTTATAAACTGACAAAATTTGTTGTCCGGGCGTGTCGCCACCCCACAAACGGCAGTGACGAGCATCCGACAAACAAACCAACTGTTCAGGAAACAAACCGAACGGATAACAGGTAACACTCAGCTGGTACCGATCCGCCAATAAGCCTCCCGACCACGCGGACAGTCGAGACTCATCCAGCGGGCCAACCGCGCCATCAGGAACCCCCGATACCGCAGAGAGCGATAAGCCACAGTGCATGCTCACTATCCACGCACAGCAAAACTCCCGCCACAACGGCAGGAGCCAGATAAACGAAAAACCGGATCGTGAGATCCGGCTAACTGGTGGGCGATACTGGGATCGAACCAGTGACCTCTTCCGTGTGAAGGAAGCGCGCTA
>JAHYYD010000038.1 GCA_019425105.1 Actinomycetota bacterium | reverse complement strand
GTGAAGGCGTATCGCAGGGCCGGCAACGACGTGGAGTGTCTCGAGGACATCCGAAACCTGGACCTGGCAGAGATCCAATCGGTCAGGCCCCACCTGAAGGTGGGATATGCCGCCGTTACCGCGACGGAAGGAGCGGTGAGCAGCGTATTCGCGACGGGAGGGGCGGTTGCGGCCATCCTCGGTCTGGGCATCGCTTCGGCACCCGGTGTTGGTGTGATTGCAGGGGTCATCGGACTTGATATCGCGACGTTCCTGGCCTCCTCTGCGCGCCTCGTGTCACACACGGCTGCGTACTACGGGTATGACACGAAGGATCCAACGGAAAAGCTGTTCTCCGCGATGGTTTTATCCCAGGCGATCGCCCCGCGAAGCACGGCTGATGACCATGTCGTCGAGGAGAAGACCTCGATGCTTGTGTTTAACAAGGTGGTACGCAAGCTCACCAAACGCGGATCGATGGAGAGCGTCGGGAACAATGCGCTGACCGCATCCGTGAACTCTCTCTTCGCGGCCCTCGGAGCGCGTCTCGTCGGCATGAAGATGGCGCAGATCCTGCCGATTATCGGCATCATCGTCGGCATGGTCCTCAACGCCTCCCTCATGCGCACCATTGGCGTGACCGCCGACCATCTCTACCGTGAACGTCTTCTGATGGAGCGTTACGCGCAGGGGGAGGATGAGGATTCCCCCGCAGCGGGTGCTGTGGGGGAACCCAACGAAGATGATCTGGATGCGCAGATCACGCGCTACGTCGAGCTAGCCGAGGCCGAGGGACGCCGATAGCGCGCCCGCGATCAGCTCCTCGAGTTCCAGTTCTGCCAGTCGTTCCAGTCGTCGTCCTGAGCGTCGACCGAGATCATCGGCATACGCGCGGACGAGGTTTGGTCCTCGTTCTCTGCTTCGATGGCGTCGTTGTGGTCCTCACGCTGCTTGCGGCGCTTGCCCCAACCCCAGCGCTTGCGGCGCTTTGATTCGCCTTCCTGCTCACGGCGCGCCTCCTCATTCCACGAGAATTCGGAGTTCCAATCTTCCTGGAATGCGGCGGGCACTGCCGGCGCCTGCGGCGTGGCGGACGGGCGTGGGTCGACCGGGGCCTGGGGCGCCTGGGGCATGGTCGGCGTCTGCGGTGCGAACGGAGCCTGGGGCACGAACGGAGCCTGCGGCATGGACAACTGAGGCTCCTGTGTCTGCGCGACCCGAGGCGTTGCAGGCGTGTACGGCGCGGCCGGCGGAACGGAAGCAGCCGCCTGTTCGGGCGCGGCAGGTGTGGCCTCCGTACGTGAAGGTGCAGACCAATCGAAGGAATTCACTCGGCGAACACGCGGGATCTGGGCGGTCGGTAGCTCGCCGTCATCGATCACAGGAACGAACGAGGTCTGCTGCGTAGGCGCGGATTCCGGTTCGGAAACGACAGCCGGTTCGGGCTCGGGAGCGACGACGGGTTCCGGCTCCGGTTCCGGCTCGGGCTCGGGTGCGACGATGGGTTCCGGTTCGGGAACCACAACCGGCTCGGGCTCGGGCTCGGGAACCGCAATCGGCTCGGGCTCGGGCTCGGGTGAAGGCGCGACCTGAGGAATCGTGACCGGCGCGAGTCGCGGAATTGGAATGCGCGTCGGTGTCGGAATTGTCTCGGGTTCGGCCTCGGGTACGATGACGGGTTCCGGTTCGGGCTGAGGAACAACGATGGGTTCCGGCTCCGGTTCCGGTTCGGGCTGGGGGATGATGATCGGCTCGGGCTCGGGCTGAGGAACGACGATGGGTTCCGGCTCGGGCTCGGGCTCGGGTACGGGTACGGGTACGGGGACGGGGTCCGGCTCCGGTTCCGGTTCGGGCTGGGGGATGACGATCGGTTCAGGCTCGGGCTGAGGAACGACGATGGGTTCCGGCTCCGGTTCAGGCTGGGGGATGACGATCGCTTCGGGCTTAGGCTCGGGCTGAGGAACAACGATGGGTTCTGGCTCAGGTGCGACGGCATGCCGAACCTTCGGGATCAGCATTGTTGCAGGAGCATCATCTTGGTCTGCGGGCGGCACCGGCACAGGGTCCGAGACGCGCGACTCGCTATGTGCACGCTCAGTTGCCGGGTGCTCGTGGTAGACCTCGGCCTCGCGCGTGACGGCCTTAGCCGTCGAGACCTGCTCAGCCGGGATGTCCCCGGCGGGCGCAGGAGCGGGCGCAGGAGCGGGCGCGGGAGCAGGAGCGGGCGCGGGAGCAGGAGCGGGAGCAGGATCTGCCGGAGCTGAGGGCACATAGCGATCGGAGCGACGCTGGGGGGTGCCTGCAATCGCAGTGGCGTCCTGCCCCTGGGGGAAACCCGGAGCATAGTTCGCAGCAGGTGCATCCGACCCCTGAGCCATCGGCTGCATCGGCTGTGTCGGCTGCGCAGGGAAAACGGCGGGGCGGTGCCCGTTGCGCGAGCGCCTGCGCTTCGGAGGCTTCGCTCCCTGAACGGGAGCCTCGGGTGCGGGAGCCGCAGGTTCGGGACGCGACTTGTGCTGCCAGACAAAGCCGGTATCACGCGGCTTGGGCTGTGGGAGCGAGGCGAGATCGAGCGCAGACGAATCGGCTGCGGAGGGGCGTCGCGCCTCCTCGGGCGAAACCGTTGCTTCTCGGCCCTGATCCACCGCCGGGGCGGTGGCAGTCCGTGGTGACATGTCTGCGGATTGCTCCGGAGCGTAGGGCCCCGAGCCCTGCATCCCCTGAGGGGCGCTCGGGCGACGCGCGTGGGACGGAGGCGTGCTCTGTCCCACGCCCTGCGCGGACTCCTTCGAGCGCTTCGAGCGAACCACGTAAATGACGATGACGACGACCAGCACGATGACGATGAGGCCGACAATTAAGCCGATCAGGAGTCCGAGGGAGGGACCCGAAGAAGAATCGGAATCGGATGAGGCAGGGGTTGTGTTGTCGGAGGCTGTTTTACTCCCGGGCACGGGGGTTGCACCCCACGGGTCCTTCAGCGCGTTCGCACCGGCCGCTGCGGCCGGATTCCCGCCGGCGGCAAGTGTTCCATTCACTGTGATGACTTGCGGGACAGTGTCGGTCCATGTCGACACGGAGAGCGCTCGTCCTTCGTAGGTCGTTGCAGAGGTCGCTGCGCCCGATGTCGCGGACTGTACTTCGCCCTCGACGCTGAGAGACACGGAGGCGAAAGTGAGGGAAGCGCCGAACGTCTTTCGATACGCGGCCAGGGTCTGGTCAGTGCGAGCAGAGAGAACAAATGTCCCCGAGTTTTGGAGGGTGAACTCGGATTCATCCTGGGCGCGCGTGTACATCAGCTGCATGTGGCAGATAGTGGCGTCGTCGCGCGTGACAAACTCGACGTGCTGGTCTGTGGAGCTACCTGCATAGGGCGTGCATGCGGATTCACTCATCGTCCGAGAGGGATCGACGATGGTCAAGGTGTCGACGAGCTGGCCGTCCTTGGTGAGGACGTATGCCTCAGACAGAGTCTGGGCGTCCGCTGCGTGAGCGCCGAATACGACCGTCGACATGATGAGTAAAGCCCCGAGCGTGGCACACAGGGCGCGAAAGAATCGCATGCAGTCCTCCTGGTATGAACCACTCGATTATCGTCTGTTCGTGGATACAAAGCAACGAGGGGCGTCGAGAGTGATCTAGCCTGACCGGTCGTCAAATAAAGCTGAGGGGACTGTCAAAGGCGAGTGTTCCGTATTGACAAGGTGAGATCGTGCCCTGTCACGTAGTATGACAGGTATCTACCTAAGGTCAGGTTTTCGATGGTCGGTTGGGTGAAAAGCTGAATGAACTGAGGAGGGGTCCTGTGAAGTGTCGACCTGCCACGCGTGCCGATATTCCCGAGATGACACGAATTATCACCGAGGGATTCCTTGACTACCCCTTGCATATCATGCTGAAGCCCTACCTCTACCGGTCGGAGCATTACCCGGAATGCGTCACTGTAATCAATCGCATGCTTGCGGATTCGTACCAGCGGGTCCGTCATGCCCTCGTCGTTGAGCATGAAGGGCGGGTTGTGGGCGCGGCACTCCTGCACGATCGCAAGGTTGGATTTGTCCGGAGCTTCCTCAGTGGCGGGTATGAGTTCTTTCGCTATGCATCGCCCTTGCTCGTGAAAGAGTTCTCGGACGCTGTGGATTCAGGGGACCAAGTGACGGCTGAGAAAGGTGACTTCGACTGGTATCTGGAGGTGCTCTCCGTCGATAAGCAGATGCGAGGGCGTGGTGTCGGTCGTTGGCTCGTCTCGCAGGTTCTTCCGGACTATGTGGCCAAACGTGGTGGGCGCGCGTATGGATTTGTGACGTCCACCGAAGAGAACGCACGCTTTTACCTCAATGGTGGGTGTGAGCTTCTGGATCGATTCGACATACATATGCGCGATGAAACATGTCCGATTTGGTCCTTTCAGAGGCGCGCAGAGCGTCTTTGATGAGCGATCCAACGGGTCAATTGCGTTGTGCTCCGGCCCTTCGTCTGCAGCCTAGTCTTTTCGCAGGTCGTAGCGCGTGATGCACGTCCCGCAGTTCCGCTTGACTTCAAGGGCTTGAGGTCTTTTAGGGTGAAGCTATGGCAGGAACTGGCTCCGGGCGCACGTACTCCATTAAGGAGGTAGCGGCGCTCGTTGGCTTGCCCCCGTCCACCCTGCGCTATTACGAGGATGTCAGCGTTATTCCTGCCATCGCTCGCGATGCCTCGAGCGGGCATCGCATATACACCGAGGATGATCTCGAGCTACTGACCTGGGTGTCGTGCCTGTCTGCATCCGGGATGTCGATCGCGGACATGCGCGAATATGTCCGCTCCGGCCTGGGTTGGGACAGGGACATCTCCGAGTTCGTGACCCGGCTGGAACAGCAGGATGCCCGCCTCCAGGAGGAGGCGCAGATTATTGACCTTCGTCGTGAGTTCTTGCGCACAAAGATTGCTTACTGGCGCGCGATCAAACACGAGGATGTCGCAGAAGCTGAGCGCTTGGATATCGATGCGCGCGCGCTCGCGGAGCGCCTCAAGAAGTGGTCAATGCGTTCGTGAAAGCCTAGTGGGGCGGTCTTCATGCCTGCTCCGAACGTCGCCCCGCTAGGGGGCACGGGGCCGCGTATCCGGGTGGATGCGCGGCCCTCATTCATGATCGCCCCGGAGTCCAGTAGGGGATGTGCTGCCTCAAGTAGGCCATCTCTCGCTCGATCGCCCGGGCAAGGTGCTCCAAGGGGAGCGCATCGTCCCCGTGCCATGAGATTTCACTGACGACGAGGAGTCTGGGGAGCAGGTGGTAGAAGAGTAGGTCGGGGGTCGTCACCAATGTGGACCAGGCAACGGCCTCGACGCCTTTGAGTCGCTCGCTGTGAAGCATGGGCGGGAGCTGCTCGGCGATCTGGTGCGCGGTGAGTGGGGGCTGTGGTGACGAGGAATCGAGTGAGGGGTGGCTGAGGGTTAGCAGGTCGGAGTCTGCGAGTACCCATGAGGCACCCGACGTGGCTGCGTCCTCGTTCTCGGTTCCACTGTGGCGTGAGGAGAGGAGGATCGTCCCAGGTGGTGGGCCGCCGTAGGCGTGGATTGCCGTGTCCCATGCGGCCGCGCGCCGGCCATGGAAGTGGAGGACGCGCATGGCTCTGTCGATGAAGAGGCGCTCAATGTCTCGTCCGGAGCCGAGGCCAGCCTGTGCGAGCCGTCGGTCCCGTTCCCATGGGCTCCAGTCCGTGCGGGGTATGCCGATGTGGATGATGGGGGAGGGGAATAGATCGCAGGCGTGATGGAAGGCGGCCTCGACGAATTGGAGGGTTGAGGCGAGGGGCCACAGCGTTGAGTTGTCCTCTTGGGGGGAGACGAGGTCGGGGTTGCCCAAGTGCGGGTATGCGCGGATTGCAGCGCCGGCTGCGGATGGGATTGAGATTTCCGGAATGATGCGCACGTCCCGCTGCGCGGCGAAGCGAACGAGGTGTCGAATGTTTGTGTCGGAATAGAAACCCTGAGTGGTGCGTGCGGGTGACGTACGCCATGAGCCTGATTGCTGGGGTGTGCACGTGCGGTCGTACCAGTGTGCCGGATTTCGTGGAATCTGTGCTCCGACAGATGTGAGCGCCGGGTAGCCGGGTACTGGGAGACGCCAGCCTGCGTTGTCTGTTAGATGCCAGTGCAGGATGTTCAGGCGGTAACGCGCCATGACGGTGATGATGAGCTCCATGACGGGCACTGACCAGAATGTGCGTGCGGAGTCAATGAGGAGGCCGCGCCACGAGCATGCCGGTGGCTTGGTGGGATCGTGAGGGAAGGGGGAGGGTGATGTCGCCATTGCGTCTCCTAGAGGTGGACTTATTAAAGTGTAACAAGCGTCACTTATGCTGAGGGTCGGTTTAAAGGGTGTCAATCTCTTCAGTTTCAAGGGAAATGGTGAATATCTTCCGACTGTCGGGTTTGTCATTTAGGGATACAATACCTCTGCTAATGTGAACCTAGTCATACTCGAAGAGGAGTGTTTTATGCTGTCGACTGACACAGTGTCTCTGAACCCCAACCCGCTGGTGCAGGCCCTCGGAAAGCCCGCGAAGGAATTCACGAAAGCCGACATCATCGGCTACATCGAAGACAATGACATCCAGATGCTCAACCTCCGCTATGTCGGAGGGGATGGGCGTCTGAAGACCCTGAACTTCGCGATCCAATCCAAGGCTCACCTGGACCGGGTGCTGACGCTCGGAGAACGCGTCGACGGTTCCTCGCTGTTCGCATTCGTCGAGGCGACCTCCTCGGACCTGTATGTCGTGCCGCGCGTGGCCACGGCGTTCCTCAATCCCTTCGCGCACATCCCGACCGTGGATATTCTGTGTGGCTTCTACGATGTTGACGGCCAGCCCCTGGCCTCGGCGCCCCAGGAAATCCTGCGCAAGGCGCAGCGTGCGCTCAAAGAGGAGACGGGCTGCGAACTGCAGGCACTCGGCGAACTCGAGTACTACCTATTCTCGGAAGAAGAAGAACTATTCCCCGTCGAGCCCCAGCGCGGCTACCACGAGTCCGGTCCCTTCTCGAAGTGGGAGGACGTGCGCACGGAGACACTCGCACACCTCGTTGCCATCGGCGCCTCGGTGAAGTACGCCCATTCCGAGGTCGGTAACTTCGTTGCCGACGGACGTCAGATGGTTCAGCAGGAGATCGAGTTCCTGCCCGTCGACGCCTTGGATGCGGCCGACCAGATGGTGCTCGCCAAATGGGTGCTGCGCGAAGTTGCCCATTCCTATGGCATTCATGTCTCCTTCTCGCCGAAGATCGCCGTGGGACAGGCGGGTTCCGGCATGCACTTCCATACCCGCATCGTGAAGGACGGCGTCAACCAGTTCTCGACGGGGTCTGGTCTGACGGACACCGCGCTCAAGGTGATTGGCGGCTACCTGTCGCATGCGGCATCACTGACCGCATTCGGCAACACGGTCCCCACCTCGTTCCTGCGTCTTGTTCCCCACCAGGAAGCACCGACCTCGATCTGCTGGGGCGATCGCAACCGTTCCGTGCTCGTGCGCGTCCCACTCGGCTGGCAGAACATCGACGACTCGATGTTCCGTGATGCCAACCCCAATGAGCCGCCGATCGCCGATCTGCCCAATGACTCTCAGACCGTGGAGCTGCGCAGCCCCGACGGGTCCGCAGCAGTCCACCTGCTCCTCGCCGGCATCGCCGTCGCCGCGCGTCTCGGCCTGACACAGCCGGGCATGGAAGAGTACGCGCGTGAGCGCAAGGTCGACGGCGACGCCTCTCAGACCCCCGGCCTCGACCAGCTGCCGGCCTCCTGCTTCGAGGCTGCCGACAGGCTTCTCGCTCAGCGCGCGGACTATGAAGCGAAGGATGTCTTCCCGGCAGGCCTCATCGACTCGTGGGCGTCCCGCCTCATCGACCTGGGAGACGAACACCTGCGTGATGACCTGGCAGACTCGCGCGTGTCAGTCGAGGAACTTGTGGAGCGCTACTTCCACATCGGCTGATCCATCGACAAGTGGCCCCGACCTCGTCCCCGAGGTCGGGGCCACTGTGGTCCGTGGACGCCTAAGAGTGGTCGGGCGGGGAAAAGCGCTCAGTGGCTGACTGAGCGTCAGGACGGTCGCAGGCCTGAGCACTCGCGGGTGCATTCTCCTCGGACGTTGACGAGGTCGGCGCGAGAGACCGCCTCCCGTAGGGGGTGGCAGCGCTTTTGCGCGTCGAAGCGGAGCGTCGCTGCGCGTCACGCAGCGTAGCGTCACGCTCGAACTGCGCGTCCGCAGCCACCTGGCGCGAGCGCGCAGATCGTCGCGCGAGACCAGTGATGACAGCCAGCGCAAGGACGCTGCCCGTGATGGCCGCGATCGGTGTCAGCGACCGTGCAGTGGAGGTGTGCACCCGCCCGTCGGAGGATGCTGCAACGGGTGCCGACGGCGATGGGCTAGGGGAGGGCGCCGCGGTGGGCGCATCGGTGTCAACAGTGCCCGTCGCGCTCACGTTGCCGGTGACATCGTGCCAGGTGACCGTGCTCGCGTCCGTCTTCGTCGAAGCCCCGGGGGTGGTGATCTGCCCGTCGTTCGAGGCATCGACGATGACGGAGCTGTGCGCGATCAGAGTGACGGACTCGATGGACGCAACAGCGTCGGGCGTTGCGAAGCCCTCCAGGAGACGCGTCGACGTCGACTTGAAGTGGAAGACCCCGCCGTCGTCGACCGAGACGACCTCAGCGCCGCCGTCCTCAAGGTCCCACGTGAAACGGCACCCGTCCACGCCGTCGACCGTCACGAGGAGGGAAGACGTCGCCTTGGCGGCCGTGCCCATCGACTGACACTGCTCGCCAATGAGCGCCTGATCCGTCACCAGCGTCACCTGATGGGTCGCGCTGACGCCCGGCGTCATTTCGTAGACCTCGGCCAGGCGGATCTGCGTCGGGTTGTCGGCGAGCGTTGCAGCCCCGCCCGCGGTCAGGGCGAGAGCCCCTGCGGTACCGAGCAACGCTCGCACACACCTCATGCGGCCTCGTCCTCCGCGCGCAGGCGAGGAACCGACGTCTTCTCCGGGCGGATCCCCACCTTGTCCGCGTAAAACGCGCGGATAACCTCCATGTCGGCGCGCACGTCGCCCGTCAGCTGGTACGTCGGACCCCAGCCGAAGGTGCGGGTGTTGCGGTCAATAAAGCCGAGTTGAATCGGCACGCCCGCCTCCATCGCGATCCGGTAGAAACCGGACTTCCAGTAATCGCGGCGCGAACGCGTGCCCTTCGGGGTGATGCACAGCGTGAATGAATCCGCCTCGCGGATGCGCGAAGCGACCTGGTCGACGAGGCCGTGCGCGGCGCTGCGCTCCACCGGGACGGCGCCGATCTTCTTGACGAACCAGCCGAGCAGCGGCGCCTTGACGACGGAATCCTTCACCAAGAATGAGAACGTGCGCCCCGACTTCCACATGGAGATCGCCATGAAGACGCCATCCCAATTCGAGGTGTGCGGGGCGCCGATGACGATGACCTTGTCCGGCAGGGGCTGGGTAGTCAGCTTCCACCGGGAAACGGACAGGTATGCGGACGCGATCGCGGAGGTGAGAGCCATGGGGGCCTTTCTGGTCGTAGCTGGAGCTAATCCTACCCGTGGGGCGGTCAGTCCAGTGACTCCACGGCGAGCGTCTGCGTCATGATGCGGGGATGCCCCGGCCACAGCGTGAGCGCCCGTTCGCGCACTGCCGCTGTTTCCACGCACACGAAGTTCTGCCACTCGCCCTCACCGATGTCGCTCATGGTGGCCGCGCCCTGTGACCAGGGGTTCCACACGATCGTCGAGCCCGAGCCGTTCTTGTCCACGACGATACGCCGTCCCAGCTTCGGGTCGATGACCTGGACCTGCGCCGTGGAGGTGTAGACGCGGTCGGTCGGCCCGATAAAGGTGATGTCGCCGCTCTGGGTGGCATAGCGCTCCCGGACCTTGTCGTAGTAGCGCTCGCCGTCCAATCCCTCCACCGTCACGTCCTTGACGTCGCCGACGTGCAGGTAGGTGTGCAGGGCCGCCTCGATCGCGAAGGGGTGGTCGTCCTCGTTCGTGAGGGTCAGGGTGACGTTCAGTTCGTCCCCCGCGGATATGTCAAGGCGTGCACAGAACGAGTGGGGGTAGAGGGGGGACGTCTCGCCCGTGTGGTGCAGCTCGAAGGTGAACGAGGCCGGGGCGTCGTCCGCGGGCAGGGCGGACGAGCGCAGCGTCCACAGCGATGTGCGGGCAAAGCCGTGCGCACCTGCGCCGTCCCCCGGCCTCGTCGGCGAATCGGTGGGGCTGCCGAACCAGGGGAGACACAGGGGGATGCCGCCGCGGATTGCCTTCGTGCCATCGAGCACCGCGCGGGAGGAAAGCCACAGGACGTCGGAATAGCCGGTGGGACGCCATGACAAGAGGTGCGCGCCGAAGGGGGTGACAAGGGCCGAGGCCGCGGAAACATCTGCGCTGAGCGTCGCGATGTCAGTCATAGTATTCAGTAAACGTCATCGCTTGTTATCGAGCAAATAGACCGGCCGGAGGTCGCAGAGATGACCACCTGTCGACCGTGACGTGGTGGAATTCGCAGGGCGGGGATCGCATTGCCCGTCGTTGAGCCGATATTCTTGAAGACGTATGTGCGTGAAATCGATTCGAACCGGTCGCCTCCGCGACGTGCTCGCCTCCCAACACGCATAAATCTGTATCCACATTTGAGGAGTCCACATATGTCCACGCGTCCCGACCTGCGAAACGTCGCGATCGTCGCACACGTCGATCACGGAAAGACCACGCTGGTTGACGCAATGCTCTGGCAGTCCGGAGCGTTCTCCGAGCGTGACACGGTCGAAAAGACCGGTGAGCGCGTCATGGACTCCGGCGATCTCGAGCGCGAGAAGGGCATTACCATTCTCGCGAAGAACACCGCCGTCCACTATCGCGGCCCCGCCGCGCAGGCCCTCGGCCTGGAAGATGGCGTCACCATCAACGTCATCGACACCCCCGGCCACGCCGATTTCGGTGGCGAGGTCGAGCGCGGCCTGTCGATGGTCGACGGCGTCGTCCTCATGGTCGACGCCTCCGAAGGCCCGCTTCCGCAGACCCGTTTCGTGCTGCGCAAGGCCCTGCAGGCACACCTGCCCGTCATCGTCGTCGTCAACAAGGTCGACCGCCCCGACTCGCGCATCGAAGAGGTCGTCTCCGAGACCACCGACCTGCTGCTCTCCCTGGGCGAGGACCTCATGAACGAGGGCATCGACATCGACGTGGACTCTCTCATGGACGTCCCCGTCGTCTACGCCTCCGCCAAGGCCGGCAAGTGCTCCCTGGAGAACCCGGGCGACGGCCAGCTGCCCACCGAGGACCTTGAGCCCCTGTTCGAGACCATCCTCAACCGTATCCCCGGCCCCTCCTACGACGAGGACATGCCGCTGCAGGCACACGTCACCAACCTGGACGCTTCGCCGTTCCTGGGCCGTCTCGCCCTGCTGCGCATCCACAACGGCACCCTCAAGAAGGGCGCGGACGTGGGCCTGGCGCGCCACGACGGCACGATCCAGCGCGTCCACATCTCCGAGCTGCTGGCCACCGAGGGCCTCGAGCGCGTGTCCACCGACTCCGCTGCCCCCGGCGACATCGTCGCGGTCGCCGGCATCGAGGACATCATGATCGGCGAGTCCCTCGTCGACCTCGATGATCCGCGTCCTCTCCCGCTCATCACGGTCGACGACCCGGCCATCTCGATGACCATCGGCATCAACACCTCGCCCATGGCGGGCCGCGTGAAGGGTGCCAAGGTCACGGCCCGTCAGGTCAAGGATCGCCTCGACCGCGAGCTCATCGGCAACGTGTCCCTGAAGGTCCTGCCCACCGAGCGCCCCGACGCCTGGGAGGTCCAGGGCCGTGGCGAGCTCGCCCTGGCAATCCTCGTTGAGCAGATGCGCCGCGAGGGCTTCGAGCTGACCGTCGGCAAGCCGCAGGTCGTCACCAAGGAGATCGACGGCGTCCTCAGCGAGCCCATGGAGCGCATGACGATCGACATCCCCGAGGAATACCTCGGCGCGGTGACGCAGCTGATGGCCGCCCGCAAGGGCCGCATGGAGACCATGGCAAACCACGGTTCGGGCTGGATCCGCCTGGAATTCGTGGTTCCCGCGCGAGGCCTCATCGGATTCCGCACGCGTTTCCTCACCGAAACGCGCGGCACCGGCATCGCCTCGTCCATCGCTGACGGCTACGCGCCCTGGCAGGGCACCATCGAGCAGCGCCTCACGGGCTCCCTCGTCGCCGACCGCGCCGGCCAGGCCACGCCGTACGCCATGACGAACCTGCAGGAGCGCGGCTCCTTCATCGTCGAGCCCTCCTCCGAGGTCTACGAGGGCCAGGTTGTGGGCGAAAACCCGCGCGGCGAGGACATGGACGTGAACATCTGCCGCGAAAAGAAGCAGACCAACACCCGCAGCGCGACCGCCGACGTGTACGAGTCGCTGACCCCCTCGCGCAAGCTCACCCTCGAGGAGTCCCTCGAGTTCGCAGCCAACGACGAGTGCGTCGAGGTCACGCCCGAGGCCGTGCGCGTGCGCAAGGTCGTCCTGGACGCCCAGGAGCGCTTCAAGATCGCCGCGCGCGAGCGTCGCGCCAACCGCTGAGCCGCGTCGCCCCTCCGCCCGCTAGACGGTGGGCGGAGGCGGTACGCGCTTGCCTGTCACCATCGTGCGGGCGTCCACGCGGACCGGCCCACGCCTCGTCGCGACCGTGACGTGCGTGGGAGCCACCTCGAGTGCCTCCCCGAGCGCATCGTGCAGCCCGTCTGCCAGGCGGTAGCGGATGACGATCCTCTCGCCGACCCTGAAGCTCATCCACGGCAAGGTGGGAATTGCGCCAGGTGCGCGTGCGGAAATTTCCTCGCGCGCCCCATCCGTTCCGTTCGATGGAATCGGCGTATTTCCGCCGCTCGTGGCGATCTTTGTGGCGCGGGGTGACTCGGGGTTGCTCATACGTGAATAATAGAATCAACGAGTCTTTAGAACTGACCAGGAGGAACGTCTCATGACCTACGTCATCGCGCAGCCCTGCGTGGACGTCAAGGATCGCGCATGCGTGGACGAGTGCCCCGTCGACTGCATCTACGAGGG
>JAHYYD010000037.1 GCA_019425105.1 Actinomycetota bacterium | reverse complement strand
GTCAATGTGCCGATCCCGGTTCCGGTCGCCTACTACTCCTTCGGCGGCTGGAAGGAGTCGCTGCTGGGCGACACCCACATTCACGGTCCCGAGGGCGTGCGCTTCTACACGAAGGCCAAGGTTGTCACGACCCGCTGGCCCAAGCGTGGCGAGAAGGTGGGCTACGTCGGAATGAACTTCCCGACGAACGCCTGAGTCTGACAGCTCTCTGAGTGGAGGGGTGGGTGCAGTGTGCCCACCCCTCCACTCTATACAGTCATAGGTGTGGGCTTGAGTGCGCCGGCGACGAGGTGCTCGCTGGGGCCTCGGCCTTGATATCCTCAAGGGGTGCGACCGTCATCCGCCTGACATCTGCCGGGAAGCGGTGCGTACACGGGTGCGGCATTATGCTATGGCTGCTGTCTCGTTCATCCGGATTGCTCCGACGAGGAAGTGCAGAGGAGAACCATATGCCACACCCTCCAACGAGTGACGACTACCCGCCCGACAGCGTGCGCGAGCTCGTCGAGAAGACCCCCGCTTCCGGTGCGAAGCGCTCCCTGGGCGCAATTGCTGCCATCGCGACGCTGGGCTCCCTCCTCTTCGGCTATGACACCGGCGTCGTCGCTGGCGCCCTGCCATACATGTACATGCCCGGAGGAGCCGGTGGCCTGAACATGACCACCTTCGAAGAAGGCTGGGTCGGCGGCCTACTGTGCATTGGTGCCGCCGCCGGTGCGTTCTTCGGCGGACGCCTCTCCGACCGCTTTGGTCGCCGCCATAACATCACGCTGCTGGCCATTATTTTCCTATTCGGCGCCATAGGCTGTGCGATTGCCCCGAACATCTGGGTCCTCTACCTGGCGCGTATCATCCTTGGGTTCGCGGTTGGTGGCGCTTCCGCGACGGTTCCCGTCTTCCTCAGCGAAACTGCTCCCAAGCGGCTGCGCGGTTTCCTCGTCGCGACGGATCAGATGATGATCGTCTTCGGCCAGTTCCTGGCCTTCTCTATGAACGCTGTCATCGCTCACATGCAGGGTGGTCCCACCGTCACCCTGACCGGTGATGCCGTGGATGCTTCGGGGAATGTGCTTGGCCACGCTGGCACGTCCGTCGCGTGGGAGACCGTCCAGGCCGCCGTCAATATTGCGGATGTCGCCGGCACAGGCAATGGTCTGACCTGGCGCTACATGCTCATTCTGTGCTCGCTGCCCGCCATTGCCTTGTGGATTGGTATTCGTACGGTGCCTGAGTCCTCGCGCTGGTATGCCGCCAACCTACGCATCGTCGAGGCCATCGGTTCCCTCAAGCGCGTGCGCGATGAGAAGAAAGACGATGTTGCCAGTGAAATCAACGAGATGCTTGATGTCCAGCGCGCCGAGTCCGCTCAGGAAAAGTGGTCGCTGTCGCGGATCCTCAAAGTGAAGTGGGCTCGCAAACTTCTCTACATCGGCATCGTCCTGGGCATCGCCGACCAGCTGACCGGCATCAACACGGCGATGTACTACACGCCGAAGATCCTCAACGCCGCGGGCATTCCGATGGAAGACGCCATCACCCTGAACGTCGTCTCCGGGGGCATTTCCGCAATCGGTTCCGCCGTCGGCCTGTGGCTCGTCGCCCGCTTCGCCCGTCGGCACGTCGGCATGTATCAGGAGCTTGGCATTACCATTTCCCTGGCTGCGCTGTCTGCCGTGTTTGCCTTCTTCATCAGCCCCTACTTGGGCGCTGACGGCAACATCTCGGGCGCCCCGACCTTTGCGCCCTGGCTGGTTCTTGGCATCGTCTGTATCTTCGTGTTCATCAAGCAGTCTGGAACGGTGTCCTGGGTTCTCGTCTCCGAGATCTACCCGGCCGCCGTTCGTGGTACTGCCCTCGGCATTGCGGTGGGTACTCTGTGGCTTGCCAACGCGCTCGTCGCCGTTGTTTTCCCACCGCTCATGGCGACCGTCGGTGGCGCGGGCACGTACGCGATCTTCGCGGCCATTAACTTCCTCTCGTTCCTTTTCTACTGGAAGGTCGTCCCCGAGACGAAGTTCCACTCGCTGGAGGAACTGGAACTGAAGTTCCAGAAGGACTACTCCTGAGAAGGAATTATTCGCGTCCGAGTGCCCGGTGGGGAGGTCGTCCCACCGGGCACACCCGTCTGTTGAACGGAAAGGAGAGTCGATGACGATACCGCAACATCGGAGTGCACGTCGCCCGACTCGCTGTCAGCTGGTTGTGTTGAGGAGGGTGTGAGCGTTGGCGCTCCGTGCGCCCGCGAGCGACGGCGCTGGTGGGGGCGGCGTGGATCAGTGATGAACGTGCGACATGTGGATAGGTTGTGACGTTACGGATAGGTTATGCGCATGCGGATAGCTTATTAACCTATCCGCGTGGGAATAACCTATCCGCGTAGCGATAACCTATCCGCATGTGCGCGTCATGGACGCTGTCGCGCGAGGAGCACGTGGATGATCATCGCGGATCCTGGGTGTAGCCCAAGCGCGACCAGGATTCCGGGATAAAACTCTCCCTGCTGGGGGCCACGGATGTCATATCCGGGATAAAACTCTCCCTGCATGCGTAAAACAGGCCAAAATGAGCGTTTTATGACGAGCGGGGAGAATTTTGTCCCGTTGCTTCGGCTGATGAGTTGAGCGGGGAGAGTTTTGTCCCGCAAGTGGTCCTGTGTGCGGTACAAAGTTCTCCCTGCTCGGCTTGCCTCTGCCGTAGGCGTGAAAAAGTTCTCCCTGCAAGCGAGAAATGGCTTGGTATCGCCGTTTTGTGGTGTGTTGGGAGAGTTTTGTCCCGGGTGGCCCATTGGGGCTGCCTGCTGGGAGAGTTTTATACCGGTTCGGCCCGCCGGGTTTCGTGCGGGGAGAGTTTCGTCCCGGAGGTGGTCCTGTGTGCGGTACAAAGTTCTCCCTGCTCGGCTTGTTGGTGGATTGAGCGGTACAAAGTTCTCCCTGCAAGCGAGAAATGGCTTGGTATAGCCGTTTTGTGGTGTGTTGGGAGAGTTTTGTCCCGCTCATCGGGTGAGACTGCCCGATCGGAGGGGGTGCGAGGCCTGCGGGGGATGTATCTGCGGTGCCGGTGGTCATGGTCGCCCGATCGGAGGGTGGTGCGAGGCCTGCAGGGCCTGGCCGGGCTTCGAGGCGACGCGCCGAGCGAAGCTCGCGGCGCGGACGGCGAGCGGGCGGGCAGGCCTCGCACCGCACGGAGATCTGGCAGGCCTCGCGCCACACGGAGGTCTGGCGACTGGGTGCCTCGCGGACGACGAGCGGGCGGGCCGCCGCCCACCGGCGCATAGAGCAGACGCAGACAACAGGATGTGCTGGGCGTGACCGGCTATTGCGCGGACTCGTAAGCTCCTATCCTCTCACCCGCAGCTTGTACTACTCTAGAGGTCAGTTCGTAAGCCATCGGATGAACGATGAAAGAGGCTCCATGACCCAGCTTGAGGCGCGCCAGGTGAAGGCGGTTGAACTGGACATTCTCACAGAACTGGACCGCGTGTGCCGCGAGCACCAGCTCTCCTATGCGCTCGCGTACGGCACTCTCATCGGGGCGATGCGCCACAGCGGATTCATCCCCTGGGATGATGACATTGATGTCTACATGCCCCGCGATGACTACGAGAAGCTCTACGACCTGTGGAAGCAGGGTGGGCTCGGGGAGCACTACAGCCTCGTCAGCTACCGCGATCGAACCTCGATTAACTCTTACTGCAAGCTCGTTGATACCCGAACCCGGGCGGTTGAATCGTTCCTCGATGAATCTGCCGGAAACCTCGGGCTGTGGGTGGATATTTTTCCGCTTGAGCGCGTCGACATCACTGACCCTGCCGTGCATCGTGCCGCACGCACGGGGCACCGACTTGTGTGGTGGAAGTACATCGCGGCGTCAAACCCGCGCTACGCAACCTCCACGTTGCGCCGCATCATCAAGTACATGCTCTATCCGATTACTCGCTTCGCAGATCTGTACGCCATCTCTCGTCGACAGGACGAGCTTGCCCGCGCGTGCCACCGTTCGTCTGTTGAGAATCCGGACAACGAGCGCTACGTCCTGCTCCTCGACGACATTATGAGCCGCAATATCATCCGGCCTGAGGAGCTGTTCCCAACGCGTACGGCGAGCTTTGAGGGGCGCGAGTTTGCGATCCCTGCGCAAGCCGAGAAGCTGCTTGAGGACTACTACGGTGATTGGCGCGCGGTCCCGCCCGAGGACCAGCGTCCGCCCGCCCACATGCGATCTGTCGAGTGGGTGGCGGACACTCCCTTCGGTGAATGACGCGAGGAAGCTAGCCCGCTGGGCGGGCCGCTACTTGGTCGTGGAGTGGGCAACCAGCTCCGGGTGCATGCGTCGGAATTGAATGCCGAGCAGGTGGGCGCAGGCGCGCACTCCCAGCAGACGGCACGCCCACTGGGCGATACGTGCCTCGCGGGTGTGCGACTGCGAGATGAGGGGTAGGAAGAACTGGCTGATGAATGCCTTGCGGCGGCGCGCCTGCTGCCCGTGCTTCTTCTCGTCGAGCAGTCCCAGGGCCGAGGCCTGGCCCACCCACACCATCATCGGACGTGCGAGGAATGCCATGAGTGCGCCGCGGCGTCCTTCGGGCAGTGAACGAGCGGCGGACAGATTCGAGCGCAGTACGTGCTCTAGGTCGTCGACAGTCGAGACGGCTAGCGAGTGTGAGGTCTGCGCGTAGGGGTGGCCCATTCTGTACACGTAGAAACGCTGGTCGAGCCAGGCCACGGAATCGATGTGCGCGATGATTTGGGCGCTCACGTCCGTGTCTTCGTTGCGCATGCCCGAGGGGAAGACGATGCCGTGCGTGGTCAAGAAGTCGCGGCGGATCACCTTCGTCCACACGGCACTCGTCGTCAGCTCGTTGTCGATGATGGTTCGGATTGCCTCGTCCGTGCTCAGCGAATCGATCATGGAGGCGATCGACGTGGGTTCGGCTTCCGTGATCTCGGTGCCCTCCGGGTTGGCGCGCGCACTCATGTGCCACAGGAGGTCGACGGGGCGCCTCGTCAGGGCCTCGTGAACGAGCGTGAGTGCCTCGGGGATGCGCCACCAGTCGTCGTTGTCCATGAACGTGATGTACTCGCCCTGCGCCGCCTTGAGGGCTGTGTTGCGGGCCGCGCTGGTTCCGGCGTTCTCCTGATGGATGACACGGAAACGGGGGTCGCGCTCAGCGTAGGAATCGCACAGGGCGGGTGAGCCGTCCGTTGAACCGTCGTCAACGAGAATCACTTCCCAGTCCGCAAAGTCCTGCGCCTCGATGGATCCCAGGGCGTGGGGCAGGAATTCCTGTGCGTTGTAGACGGGGATGATGATGCTAATAAATGGCATGACTGCTCCTCGGGAAACAGGGGTGGACGTCAGAGGTGGTCGGGGGAGTGTGGCGCGCGGCCATCCAGTAGTGACTCGGCGATGCTCGCGTACTCGCGGGCCCGTACCGGCCCCGTCCACTCGTTGATGAGGCTGGGATCCCCCAGTTCAGGTGGATTGTTCAAGAAGTCACGCAGGGTTGAGACAAGCGACTCGAGTGTGCGTTCGGCGGTGATGACCACGGGGTTCCCCTGGTCTGCGAGGACCTGCGCGCCGGGCACTGTGAACGTGACGACGCGCCCTCGTTCGGCCAGCGCCTCCAGCAGGGTCGTCTGGAATCCCTCCGACAGGACCGTTGGATTCACGAGGGTCGCTCCCGTCAAGCGGGTACGGACCTCGTCTGCGCTCACTCGACCGGGTGCTGACACGACACCGTCGAGGCCCTTGGCGGCAATCATCTCTCGAGCGGCGTCGAGATCTGCGCCTGCGCCCAACAGCTCGCCTGTCACCTCCTGCCCCTGCGCGCGCAGCTGTGCCACGGCCTCGATGAACGTGTCCCATCCCTTACCGGGCACCATGCGGCCCACGAACACCAGGTGACGGTGGCGGTCCTTGATCGGTTCCGCGTGCGGCTGCGGGGGAGTGATCGCGTTATAAAACACGTCCGCATGAACGCCGCCGAGACGCGACGCGAAGGCTGCGGCCTGCTCAGACACGCCCAGCACGCGATCCGCGTGACGCAGCACGTAACGGCCCATCGTCACATCGACTCCGCGCGATGCGGGGGCGATGATCGGCGAGGAGGATGCGACAAAACCGGAACCGTGCTCCGTGTGAATGACCGGGATTCCCGCTTGGTGTGCGGCACGCACCCCGACGAAACTCATGGGGAAAAATCGAGTGTGCACACTGACGACGTCGATACGGTGCTCGCGGAGGAAGCGTGCGATCGCGCGGGTCGCACCCAGGGCCGGGAAACTGATGATGTCGGCGATCGGGAAGTGACGTCGATCAGTACGAATATCGACGCCCTCCTCCTGTCGATGCCCCGGCTTATCAGAGATAGTCAATACGTAGACTTCGTGTCCTAGCTGTGCCAGGGACACCGACAGGTGGTAGATGTGCGACTCCAAACCACCCAAACGCGGAGGGTAGCTATTGACGATGAAAGCGATGCGCATTCACTGCTCCTGACCGGTCGTAGGTTCCGAGCGAGGATCCTCCTCATCGCGGGAAGCGAGAAGATCCGGCACCCCGCCCTGATCGGGGTCGAAACGACCAAACTCTAGCGTCTCCGGTAGGTGCGTGCGACGATCAGCGGGATCCGGGATACGCATGTAATCGCCGTAACCGCGAGTGAGCAGGGCGTCGACATCATGGGGGATCGAGGCCTCAATCGCTTCAAAGGGAACGCGGCGCGTGGGGAGGAACTCATCGCGGTGCACGATCCAATTCCACGGGTCACGCATCGTGAAATCGGCATAGGTGCCCGTTGCTTCGCCTTCGGCGCTGCGCGCCGCCTTCTCCCACCGCGCGTACAGCCCGCGTGGCGACATCTGCGCGGTGCGTAGTGCGAGGTTGACACTCCGCGTCACCGCATGAATGAGCGAACGTTTCCAGGCCACCATGCCGGGCAAACCGGGGGTCGGAATGCCCGACAGGAACAACAGGCGGCCCCACCACCAGGTCTTACGGCACATAGAGCGGAAACGCTTCGCATCCTCAGGCACCGTATCGAGTGGGAAAATATCGAGGAAGATCGGCGGCGTGTAGTCCGGGTTCACCTCGCCCTGCGAGCGGAAAACCGTTCCCGTCAAGCCCAGCTTGGAGAACAGAAGGTGGTATCGGGGGACGCTCCTCTGGTTGTCGATGCGGAAACCTTCAGACAGATGTGCGGGAGCCTCGTGCAGGAAGCGCTCGTAGTCCGGTCGGAGCATGAAGACATCAATGTCGTCATCCCACGGGATAAAGCCACCGTGGCGAACAGCTCCGATGGCGCTACCGCCGTACAGTGCGTAGTCCACGCCGATCTGGCCGCACACCCGGTCGAACTCTGACAGGATGTAGGTCAACAGCATGTGGACCTTGCGTAGGTCGCTGGGGGGTGTCGTCATAAGTCCTCCGAATACGGAAAGCGGGTGGGCGCGTACGCGTCCACCCGCCATTGTCTCATGCCTGGGAGCTTGTGACCTTCTCCGTGCGCTTGGGAAGCAGGTCACCCCAGTTGGAGGTGGCCGCCAGGACCGTGCCCACGAGGATCACGACGCAGCAGATGACCTGCGTGAGCGTCGGAATCGTGTGCGGGGGGAACGCCAGGGCGAAGATGATCGCCCACGCGGAGTAGGAGATGTTCAGGGCCATGCCGCGCGAGGCGCCGATCGCCGACAGGGCCTTGTAGTAGAAGAGGTACGAGGCCGTGCCTGCCAGGCCGGCCAGGGCCACCACGCCCGCGGACAGGTGAGCCAGCGAGTGGAGCGTGTCGCCGAAGACACCCGCGATGGGGGCTACCACGAAGAGGTAGACCAGCGCCGAGGTCGTCTCGCGGATTTGGAGCGCCACCTCGTTATCCACGGCCTCGTCGCGCATGCCCCACGTGAGGATGACGGCCTCGGACCCCCAGCCGATCACGCACGCCAGCGCGCCGACGATACCCAGGATCGCGTTGCCGTCCTTAACGGGGTCGGAGGTTGCAGACAAGCCCGTCACCACGATGGCACCAAGCGCCACCAGCAGCGCCACGATCTGACGCGGAGCCATGCGCTCCTTGAGCAGGGCGAACGCCAGCAGCGTTCCCAGGGCCGGGTAGAACGTCGAGATAATCGCTGTCAGGCCGGGGCCGATGTTGTCGATGGCAATCAGGTAGCCGCTCATGCCGATCGGGCCGCCCAGCAGCGCCGCCGCGATGACCGACTTGCCGGGGCGCGTGCGCAGCGCAGCCCAGGTGTCCTTCAGGCGCCCGCGAATCGCCATGTAGACCAGGAGGATCACGGCGCACGCGACGTCGTGCAGGACCGCGCCCACGAGCGCCGACTGGCCGAAGTCGTCAAACGGAATCATGGTTAGCGCGATCGCTAGCACGACCGTGTCCAGGCCCCATAGAGCGCCCGAGAAGAAGCCGTAGCGCTTGCCTCCGTGCTGAGTTTTCATGCCAGTTCACCTTCCGTAGAGATCTGAGTGCTCGAGGCTGCCTCGTAGGCTGCGAGCAGGGAATCGAGCGTGCGTGTCGCGTGCGAGTAGTAGATGTAGAGCCATTCACCCACATCGTCTCCCTCAGCCTCCTTGACCAGCGCCCACAGGTACCAGCACCAGCCGGCGAACACCTCGTAGGCGAAGAAGTGGCGCGCCTCGCGCTCGGAGGGGGTGTGACCCAGGTAGTACTCGAGGGCGGCGGCCGCGCGCTCGCGGGTCATCTCCGCCGTGCACACGGTCATCGTTCCGAAGTCGGCGGCCACGTCCGACATGCCCGCGTACTCCCAGTCGATGAGGCTGATGTTGCCGTCCTTGTCCACCAGGAAGTTCGGCGGGAAGAAGTCGTTGTGCGAGGGGACTTTGTCGAAGCCGTCCGCGTCCGCGAAGGCCTTCAGACGCAGGACCTTGTCGCGCAGTTCGAAGTACCCGGGCACGTCGATCGGGCCGAAGGCCTTGAGGAGGCCCTCGTAGCGCAGGCCCTCGGTGACGAAGTCGAAGGAACGGTCCAGCACGCGACCGGAGGTGTGCAGCGCGCGGTCCATCTCCATGGCCGCCTTGAGCTCCTCGGGGCGGGTCACGTCCAGGTTGCGCACGTCGCGCACGAAGCGCGAGATCTTCCAGCCCGCCGCGGGGTCACCCGTGAGGAAGGTGTCGTCGATACCGAGCTCGGCGGCCAGGCGCAGGCCGGCGAACTCCGCGCTGCGGTCCACGATTTTTTCCGTGCCGATGCCGGGGTGGCGGTAGACGTATTCGTCGTCGCCCACCGTGAAGTGGCACGACAGGTTCGTGATGCCCTGCTTAAGCGGGTAGAAGTCGCGGATGTCCGACTTCTGACAGCCCAGGGTTTCCACGATGTGATCGAAGACCTCAGAGTCCACGTTCTCCATGAACAGGGGATCGAAGTTGCGCAGCTCGTCGACCGAATCGAACTCGTGGATGACGCCGTCCGGGTAGCGGCGGATCACCATGTCGAAGGACTTGATGTGGTCCAGGTAGATGGACTCCCACAGCTTCGACACGGTCTCGGGCAGGTGGTAGACCTGTTCGAGAATCTCGCGGAATGTCGCGGAGAAGTTGCGGTCGAAGTAGACGTGGCCGAGCATGACCCACGCGTCGGCGCCGCCCACGGTCGCTCCCGTGATGCGGTCGGCCGGACCCGTCTTGATGCACCATTCGTCGGTGGGGCCCTCGACGTAGTTCGCCGAGTAGTAGGACTTGTAGACGTAGGGCTCGAAGGGGTTCGTGGTGAAGTAGTCGTCCGAGGAGCACACGTAGGTGTTGTCGAGGCGGTCCTTGACGAGCCAGAGGGATCCGTTGTTGTTGCGGGTGGCGTATTCGCGGTTGACGACGATGTCGACACCGTACTTGTCGGCCAGGTAGAAGAAGTATTCCTTCTTGTAGCCCACGACCAACGTGATGTTCGTGATGCCGGCTTCGTGGAGCTGGCGGATCTGGCGCTCGACGAGGATCTCGCCGCGCACCTTGAGCGTGCCCTTGGGACGTTCGTAGCTGATGGGGGCGAAGCGGGAGGACAGGCCAGCGGCCATGATGACGGCGCCCGTGACGCGGTAGGGTTCGAGGGCGTCGCGGCCCGCGTCGGTGATTGCGCGCTCGTCGATGTAGCCGGCGGCCTCGCATTCGCGGGTGGCGGTGTTGACGCGGCCGAGGCTCATGCCGGTCGCCTCGGAGAGGGCGCGTTGCGTGAGGGCGGAGCCTTCGCGCGCGAGGGCGGTCAGGACGTTGAATTGGGGTTCGCTCAGGGTGCCAACGTTCGTCGACGACATGCGACCACCTTTCGTTCACTGGTTCAGCTAGGTGCTACATGTTCGAGCGTAGCATCTGAAGCTTAAAAAGTGAACATGAGGGGTGGTCGAATTTAGTGATCTTGTAGTCTCTCGCGGGTCACGCCGCCCCACAGGTACGCGGCCAGCGCGATGGCGACGAATCCGGCGAGCGCGCCGACCACCCACACGGTCATCGGGCCGACGGGAGCGGTTGGCCACCACCACTCGTTGCCCGCGCTCAGGTTTCGCGTCGCCAGGTCGATGGGGTAGCCGTGCTGCGTGCGCCCGAACGCGTAGCGCTCGATGACGAGGTAGAGGGCGCGGGCGTTGGTGATCGCCCACAGCGCCGCCATGAGGCCCGTGCCCACGCGGCCAGCGATGCTGGAGGGCAGGCGGAACGACTCGCTGCCCACGCGCCGCCCCTCATCGTTCGCGCGTGCGGGGGAGGGAGCCAGGAGCATGAGCAGGAATACCGCGAAGAGCGGCAGCATGTAGCGGGGCTGATAGACCTCAACATTGGAGAAACGGCCCTGCACGCCGATCACGACAGGTACGCCGACGATCGCACCAAGGACCACGAGCGCGGAGAGCGCCCGACGCCACGTGAGAGACACCAACGCCCAGCAGATGATCACGCCAACAATGGTCAGTGCCGCGCCAGTCACTGTGCCTGCGTAAGAGACGTCGTTCCACCCCGGCCCCATTCGGTAGCCGGCGAAACCGGCCAAGTAGTTCGGGATCGCCTCTAGATTCTTCATGAGAATCACGCGGCGACCGGGAGTCGCGCCACTCGGTTCGACCGATGCCAGATTTGAGGACGCATTCGTATGTAACATGACCAATATGCCCACAGCAGAGGCCACACAGGCCACCACGGCTTCGGGAATAATCCGCTTATTCGGCCGTACTGCGAACGCGAGTGCGACTGTGTCGACAAAGATGTAGAAAGCGCTGTCGCCCCGAGACGTGCATGCCAGAATCGCGCCCACGACTGCGCAGATAATCAGCCCGATGCGGCGTGCTCCCACCGTGCGGGTCGCTGCGAACAGCCCTGCCGCAAAGGCGAACGTTCCCGTCAATGCCCATGAGGAGGGGTTTATTCCTGCCACAAAGCAGAAACCCATCGGTAACCACGCCACGACGAGGGCGATGCCGATCGCTCGGCGAAGACCAGAGTCTGCGAGCGCGATAATGGCGCCCAACAGAGTGATCGCAAGCAGCGCGTTAAAAATGCGCAGTGACAAGACCGCACGATTTGTTGAATGCTGGACGAAGAGGTGAGCGAACTGGTAGTATCCCCACGGATAATTGCCGTCGTCCCATCGCAGCGTAGGTGCGGTGAGATCATCTGAGGCCGCAAACGTGCATCGAGCGGAATTATTATGCTCAAAGGCGTAGCAGGTGACGTTTTCTTTGGCCAACGTTTGGGGGACAACGACGGCCTTCTTCCCGTCTTTCGTGGTGATCTGGCAGCCGCTGTCCTCGATCGGGGGAGGGCACCACATGGCGCCGACGTGGAAGTCTTCGTCTGGGGAGGAACCCACAGGGGCAGAGACCACCCATGCCAGTGACGCAGTGATCACTGCGACGATGAGGATGGCAACAGTGCCGATAAGACGTGGCTGCGGGCGGGTCGGCACCCCGTGCGTAGGCGTAGCCGGAGAATCTTGGGTGTCGGACATGCGTGGCGTCTCTTCCTTGTATAATTCGCTCAGGAACGGGCTGCGGCGCGGAAGGCCTCAATGTGGACGGATGCGGCGCGGGCCCACGTGAACTCGTCGGCGCGCGGGATTGCCGCAGCACCCAGCGCCGCGCGGCGAGCCGGGTCGTCCAGCAGCTCCGTGAGGGCCGAGGCGATGGAGTCCGGGTCGATATCGCAGTAGGCGACGGCGTCGCCACCGACCTCGGGCAGGGAGGTCAGGCGAGTCGTCAGCGTCGCGGCACCGCAGCTCATGGCCTCCAGGACCGGCAGGCCGAAACCCTCCGCGATCGACGGGTAGGCCAGGATGACGCATCCCGAGAGGAAACCGGGCAGGTCCTCGAGCGGCAGGTAGCCGGGGCGCAGGACCATCAGGTGCGTCGGGACCGAGGCCAGGGCCGGGTCGATGTCCTCGTCCCAACCCTTGCCGCCAGCAAGGACGAGGGCGGGGGGATTCGGACGGTCGGAGACGGCCTTGACCCAGCCGCGCACCAGGTTCGGGACGTTCTTGCGCGGTTCCAGCGTGCCCAGGAAGCCGATGTAGTCGCGGCCCTCCAGGCCCAGCGAGGCCTTGACGCGCTCGCGCTCGGCGTCGGAGACCGGGTGGAAGATCGAGCGATCCACGCCGTGGTAGGCGACGTAGAACTGCGAGGGATCCCCGCCCGCGTACTTGATCGTCTCATCGCGCGTGGCCAGTGAGGGAACGACGAGGGCGTCCGCGCGGCGAATCGCGCGGCGAATTGCGGCCGTGAAGAAACGCTGTTTGAGGGGCGAATGCGCCTGGGGGTGAGAGAAGAAGGTCGCGTCGTGCAGCGTGATGACGACGGGGACGCCCGGGAACTGCGGGCACGTGTAGTGGGGGGAGTGCAGGACGTCGGGGCGCACCTTGCGGATCAGCTTGGGCAGGCCCGTCTGCTCCCACGCCATGCGCGCCGGGCGCGGCTCGAAACGCGGAGAAATCGGGATGATGCGCGCCGAGGGAAGGCGGGTCGCGAAGTGCTCCGCGTCGCGCTCCTGGACGGCCATCGTCAGGTCCACGCCCTGGTCGACCAGTTCGGGAACCAGGTCGTCGACATAGCGACCGACGCCGCCCAGGTCTGCGGGGATCGCGGTCCCGTCCAGCAGGACTCGGATCGGCTGCGAGTGAGAAACGAAGTGGGCCACGATCATCCCCATTGGGTCGGGAGCAACAA
>JAHYYD010000036.1 GCA_019425105.1 Actinomycetota bacterium | reverse complement strand
GAGGTCTTCCGATGATGGGGGTTCCTACACCGTCCATCTGAAAGACCTCGACATGCCCAATCTACCTTTGATCGCCCTGACCTGAGCGCCTTGATGGGCCTGGATGACCTAGGCCTGGAAGTGACAGGCCAGCGCATGTGGCCAGACCATGCAGTGTTGGCATGCCGCATCGTTGGTGAGGATCGGTGGTGTCGACGCTGTGGGGGCGAGGGCGTGGCTCGTGACACGGTGGTCAGGCGCTTGGCGCACGAGCCTTCCGGGTGGCGTCCCACGATCTTGCACGTGAGCGTGCGTCGCTACCGGTGCTCGGAGTGCGCCCATGTGTGGCGCCAGGATATGAGCCAAGCGGCCGATCCTCGCGCCAAGCTCTCGCGTGCAGCGGTGCGTTGGGCGCTCACTGGGCTGGTCGTTCATCATGTAACGGTGGCGCGCATCGCCCAGGCCTTGGGCGTGTCCTGGAAGAGCCGCCAACACCGCTGTCCTGGCTGAAGGCCAGCGTCTACTGATCAATGATCCAGCCAGGTTCGATGGCGTGCGTGTCATCGGCGTGGATGAACACGTGTGGCGCCACACCCCTGACGGCGACAAATACGTCACCGTCATCTTGGACTTGACGCCTATACGAGACCGTCGCGGTCCCTCCCGGCTCCTGGATATGGTCCCAGGCCGCTCCAAGCAGGTCGTCACAACCTGGCTAGCCTCCCGCCCCGATACGTGGCGCAGCCACATTGAGATCGTCGCGATGGATGGATTCACCGGGTTCAAAAGCGCAGCCGCTGAAGAACTCCCCGATGCAAGGGCAGTTATGGATCCCTTCCACGTCGTGCACCTGGCCGGTGATGCTCTCGATGAGTGTCGCAGGCGCATCGGGCAAGAACTCCACCACCGGCGCGGGCGGGCCACGGATCCCCTGTACAAGGCCCGCAGGATGCTTGCACACCAGATCTTGCCTACTCACCCCACGCCAGCAACACCAGCTAGCCGACCTGTTTTCCAGCGAGGAGCACGTCGCCCTTGAGGCCACGTGGAGCGTCTATCAGAACATCATTGATGCCTACCGTGCGCCCGATACGAGCGCGGGCAAGGCTTTGATGGAAGCCGAAATCAACACACTGACCTCCACGCGCGTACCGAGGGGCCTGACCGCACTCATCACACTGGGGAAGAACGCTCAAACGCCGAGCCCGGGACATCCTGGCCTACTTCGATCATCCCCACACCACAGGCGGTCCTACCGAAGCAATCAACGGACGCCTCGAACACCTACACGGATCCGCACTCGGACTTGCGCAACCTCACCAACTACATCGCCCGCTGCCTCCTCGAAACAGGAGGATTCAGACCCCAACCACACCCTCAATTATGAAGAGCCGGTCTTGTGGCCGAACGGTCGTCCGCAGTCGCCGCAGACGATCTTGCGGGACAGGCGCTTGCCGAAGGACTTGTAGCCGCGTGGGTCGACGCGGGTGTGGCCTGTTCTGGTTGATCTGCTCGAGAGAGACCAGGTGTGTGCATCAGAGCGTCATCAACGAGCTCGCGTTGGGGAATCTCAAGGATCGCTCGATGTTTTTGAAAGCGCTCGAGCGCCTCATGATCGTTCGCAACGTCGACGACCACGGCGTGCGGCACCTCGTTGAGGAGCGGCGGCTATGGGGCAGGGGGCTCAGTGCTGTCGACGCAGCGCTCCTGGCGAGCGTCGTCGTGACCCCCGGCGTGTCGCTGTGGACGCGCGATAAGCGCCTACGTCAGGCGGCGTGCGACGTGGGCGTGTTGGCAGACTTCGAGTGAGATAGAGGAACTCTGACGAGGTTGTGGTCGGGTCGCGCGAGGGTGTGGCCCGGCTTTAGTGTCTGGCCCAGCCCCGGCCTCGTGAATGTGGGTGCCCTGCCTACGACAAACGTGGGGCAAGGCGACGCCCGCCCTGCCCCACGTCTCACGCGCCTGTGTCCGTTCCAGTGATTGCCGGCGACGGCTGGCCCGTGACGGCCTTCGATGTTGATTTCGAACTCACAGAGCGCACTAGTCGTACGAGGACATCGACCTGCTTGGGAGGCATCCCCAGAGACGTAGCCACGTCCTCGTTCAGCAGCTTCCGAAGCTCGGGCACGGTCCACTCGACTTCGCAGTCCGGCGCGATGCTCGTGTCCGCCTGAACCCAGAGCTTGCTCGGGGAGCCGGTGACGAAGACAGTGCATCGTTCGACGCCGGGCTGGTCCTGAACGCGCTCGGAGAGGGCCTGCGATAGGACCTCCGGAGAAAGAGTCGCCAGCAGGGATCCATCGGAGCCGCTGAGCCTGAGCCGAGAATTCGCGGGTCTGCGCGGCACCTGCATGAGGAGCAGGAACAGACCGGTGACGAAGGCGAGCGCGGATGCCAGCACACCGCACGGCACGAGCCAGTGGGCGCGAGGTGAAAGAATCGCCCCGATGTGGTCCTGTGCCGCGGCAAGGTACGCGGAAATGCCGGGCAGATGGTGGCCAGCGTCGAGGCCGGACGCGAGGAACCAGGCGGACGCGCAGACGATAAGCAGCCCGAAGAATGCCAGGAGAACCCTGTTGAGAGTGGCAGAAACTGAACGCATAATCGGTTCTCTTTCAGCTCACGCGCTTGGCGCGGATACGGCTGCGGGTGATGCCCTCGGGGTTGAAAACCTCCAGGGCCTCGTCGGCCTTCTTGGACGCGGCTTCGCGCACAGCGTCTAAGTCGTCCGCGTCGCTGAAGACGACAACGTCGACTCGTGACCTGCGCACGGTGGCGGAAGCGGACCGAATCGTGGCGAGCTGTTCGACGTGCCTCTTCACGAGGATTGCCAGGTCAGAACGGTGAAGTGCCGTCTGCCCGGGGATATCGTCGGGAAGAAAAGCGACGTGCTTGGGGCGGCCAGGCCATAGTGCTGCGACAAGCATCAACAGGCCGCATACGGCTGCGATTCCGGCAGTAATAAGTGCTGCGATGGAGCTGAAAGACACCGTGCCGACCGCGTCGAGCGTGGTGACGGTGCGCTGCGGCCAGGCCCCCGTGAGGAGGCGGTATCCCGTCAGCCATGTGCCGAATCCGCCGACGATGAGGAGCAGCAATGCTAAGACGGTGGCAGATGCGCTCCGGGTCGGTCGATAAATGAGCGCCGGTACGGGTGCTCTCATCTCAGGCTCCTCCTGACGTGATTGCTTGGGTTGAGCCACGAAATGTTGATGGACATCTTGGCGACACGTACCCCACACAGCTTTTCGACGCGACCGCTCACGTGTGCGCGCAGGTCCTCGATAGTGGAGGACAAGGGGGTGGGGAAGACGAGGCCGAGGTCCAGATGGAGGATCGCGCGCTGCCCATAGAGTTGGCACGCGGCCTCGGGCCGAGACCCGAAGTTTCGACGTGAGCCAATCCCGAGGACTCCACCTGCGTTCGAGCCGACGGCGGCAAATTCAAACGCGGCTTGAGCGGCGATTCGGGCGACGACATTGTCCGGAATAGTCGTGGTGCCACGCTGCGTCAAGGAGGATTCCTCCTCGCGCGACGGCTTCGACTGCGTGAGCGCGGAGTCAGGCGCGGCCACGCTCGTCACCTCTTTCGCCAATCGAGGATACGTTGGACATCGACCCGGCCCTCCAGATAGAGGCCCACTACCCATCCGACGACGCCGCACAGGGCAACGAGGACGAAGCTGGCGAAGGAACCGAACGCGAGAACGGCCCCCATGAACAGGCCCACCAGGAGAGCCAGGTGCGTTGTCTTCATGAGAACTCCTCAGATCCAGGCGTCGAGGTCGACTACTTCAGATCGGTAGAGACGGAGGTGTTTGTTTCCTCCTCGGGCAGGTGGACGTCGGTGACGTCGATGTTCACTTCGACGACCTCCAGGCCGGTGGTTCCTTCGATCTGGTCGATGATGTTGCTGCGAATGTCGTTGCAGACGTTGAGGATGGAGTAGCCATACTCGACGACGACGGTGACATCAATGGCGGCCTGGGTTTCGCCCTTGTGGACGGTGATGCCGCCGGTGACGTTGGTCTGGGTGGTGGGGATGCGGTCGGTGACGGCGCTGAAGGCGCGGCGTACGGCGTTGCCCATGCCGTACACGCCGGGCACCTGGCGGGCGGCCATGCCAGCGATCTTAGCGACGACGTTTTCCTCGATGGTGGTCGTGCCGTGGTCGGTCTGGAGGGGGCCCTCGGGAGTCTTGTCCTGGTCAACGTTCTCGTTGTTGTCGCTCATGTGAGCCTCTTTCATTGAATCGGAGGTGGGGGCCGCTGGGTGATGCGCGGCTCAAGCAACGGGTCAGTGATGTGTCGTCGTAGGCACTGCGATCAGCTTGTGTGCCCTGCTGATCGCTCTGGCATTGCTCCCTGCAACCATTCTTGCGTTGTTTGTCGGATGCTGTCGGTTGAAAAACCGCTGTGACCTCGTTAAATGAGATGTGTCACCGACGTGCGACAAATAGTGATACGAGGTCGCGAGAACTCTCTTCGCGACGAGGCCGTGGCTGGGTCGCGCGAGGGCGTGGCCCGGCTTTGCTGTTGCCGGGCATCTAGCGTGCAGAAAAGGAGGTCCTGACGACAATGCAACTTAACGCCTTGCGTTAATAACGCATCCCAATATATTGTATACGTCATGATCCAGTCATTCGGGGATCGTCAGACTGAGCGGTTGTTTGCGAGGGAGCCTGTTCCTTCCCTCGATCCGCGCATCGCTCGCGTCGCGCTGCGCAAGTTGCGTCAGGTCGACGCTGCGTGTCGTCTCGAGGATCTTCGGATTCCTCCGGGCAACCGGCTCGAGCATCTACGCGGTGATAGAGCAGGACAGTGCAGTATCCGAATTAATGATCAGTGGCGTATCTGCTTCAGGTGGGGCGACGCTGGTCCAGAAGGGGTTGAGATCGTTGACTACCACTAAAATTGCTCCGATTCACCCGGGTGAAGTCCTCATGGAAGACTTCATCGAGGGATTCGGAATTACGCAGCACAAGCTTGCCGTCGCTATCGGTGTTCCACCCCGTCGTATCAATGAAATCGTCCACGGGAAGCGCGGAATTACGGCCGATACCGCGATGCGGCTTTCCCGCTACTTTGGTACGACCCCGGGATTCTGGATGAACCTGCAGATGCGCTACGAGCTCGACCGTGCCGAAGACGCGCTGGGGGATACGTTGAGTGGGATTGTTCCGCTCAAGACAGTGGAAGTCGCCTAAAACGCCTCAGTCTGACGAGGCAGTGGCCGGGTCGCGCGAGAGCGTGACCCGGCTTTGCTGTTGTGTGAGTACGAGCCGAATAGTGTCGCCGGTCACCCGATGGTAGGGTGTCGTCATGACGACGGATAGCCAGTACTCATGGCCGCGCTTTTTTATGGAACTAGCGGACAAACTGCTCGCCTTCAAGGACGATCGGCAGGCTCTCATTGCAACTCTGCGGCAGGTCTACGCGGAAATCGGAATGGCTCTGCCGACGCTCGATTCCAGTGGTGATCCGACGGATATCGATCCCTTTACGGTCTACGGACTCTTCAATCGACGCCTCGCTGATACCAAGCGTCGGGCGGTTGCAAACGGGATCGGTGGTGCCCTCGGCGTACGCGCTCCGCTCAATGATGATTTCGTCGGCGTCCCCGTCCTGCTCAATATCAACGCGACCTTCTATGATCAAGCCCGCCGGGATGATGGAGATATCGAAAGGCTGTGGGATTTGTTCGCGGCAGCCCTGGCCTACGCGGATCAGCCGACTGGTCAGACAGAAGCAGTATTCCGTCGCGCCTACGATGCTGTTCTCCAACAACGCAACGCCAGCTGGAACGTTACGATGGGACTCTTTTGGATTCGCCCCTACACCTACGTCAACCTAAGTTCGCGTGACCGTTGGTTCCTCGCGCTGCCCGACCGGATGCCTTCATCGATTCGCTCTGTGCTCGCGGCAACAAAGAAAGTGCCCGAAGCCGCTGAATATCTGGTGATTCGCGACAGTATCCTGTCGGTGCTGAACTCCCAAACCTACGAGTACTCGTCCTTCCCTGAGCTTTCAGAGCGCGCGTGGCGAGTTGCTGAACAAGTCAACCGTGAGAGTAAAGAGGTCGACAAAGAAAAAGACGAGGAAGGCGTAACTCAGACGACGGCTCTCGGCGACGATGGCGTGCAGACCGTGCGCTACTGGCTCTACGCCCCCGGAGAAGGAGCCTGCATGTGGGACGAGTTCTACGCGCGCGGCATCATGGGGCTGGCGTGGGGTGAGGTCGGGGATCTCAGCTCTTATGCGACTAAACAAGGTCTGAAGCAACAGATGCTTCAGACCTACCCCGAAAATGGCACTCAAAAGAATGACATCCACGCCCTGTGGCAGTTCGCGAATGAGATGAAGCCGGGCGACGTCGTCTTCGTCAAGAAAGGCACCACGGAGATTATCGGCCGCGGTATCGTCACGGGCGACTACGTCTACGACGCGGACGGCGGTCACTACCCGAACATCCGCGAGGTTCGCTGGACACACACGGGACAGTGGCCCCTTGATGAGCGCTTGCCGATGAAGACACTCACCGATATCACCTACAACCAGGAACTCGTTAAGCGAATTGAGACCTCATTTCTGGACAGTGATGATTCTGTTGACATCGAGGAATCGACGGCGGTATTCCCCGAGTATTCCGCTGAGGAGTTCTTAAAGTCCGTCTACATGGACCGCGATCGATACGACGCGATCGTGGGCCTGCTGAAAACAAAGAAGAACATCATCCTGCAGGGTGCGCCCGGTGTCGGTAAGACATTCGTCGCCAAACGCCTCGCATACTCGATGATGGGCGTCAAGGATGTTTCGCGCGTCAAGCTCGTTCAGTTCCACCAGAGCTACTCCTACGAGGATTTCATCGAGGGATATCGTCCCTCGGGTGCGGGGTTCGAGCTGGTCAAGGGTGCGTTCTATTCCTTCTGCAAGAAGGCAGCTGAGGATGAGGAGAACGACTACTTTTTCATCATCGACGAGATTAACCGCGGCAACCTCTCCAAGATCTTCGGCGAGCTGTTCATGCTCATTGAGAACGATAAACGCGGAAATGAACTCCAGCTCCTCTACTCCCGCGAACTGTTCTGCGTGCCGGCAAACGTCCACATCATCGGCATGATGAACACGGCTGACCGCAGCCTCGCCATGCTCGACTACGCGCTGCGCCGCCGCTTTGCCTTCGTGGAACTGCGCCCCGCTTTCGACTCCGACGGCTTCCGCGACTACTGCGCCGGCCTCGGCAATCCGAGGTTCGAGGCCCTGGTGCGCGAGGTGGAATCCCTCAACCGTGCGATCGCCGAGGATGAGTCCCTCGGCGAGGGCTTCTGCATCGGACACAGCTACTTCTGCAACATGAAACACGAGAACTGCACCGACGCGGCCCTCGCCTCGATCGTGGACTACGAGCTCATCCCGATGCTCAAGGAATACTGGTTCGACGAGCCCGGCAAGGTCTGCGACTGGACCGACAGGCTGCGCAGGTCGCTGCGGTGATTCGCGTCCGCAACGTCTTCCACATGCTCGCCTACGCCTTCTCGGCACTCACCGAGCAGGGCTACCGTTCCGTGGCCACGGAGGATTTCGACAACGCGGCCGAGCTGTGCGCCGCCATCCTCGAGCGAGGCGTGTCAGCGCAACTCAAACGAGGCCTCGGGCAGGAGTACGTGAGCCGGACCGAGGCGCGCTCCTCCCTGCGCGGCAAAATCGAGGTCACCGAGTCCGTGAAATCGCAGGCGATTCTGCGCCGCCAGCTGGTGTGCTCCTACGACGAGTTCAGCGTCGACACGACGATGAACCGGGTCATCAAGGCGACGGTCGCGCTGCTCGTACGCTCGGACATCTCACGGGCGCGCAAGAAGAGCCTGAAGAAGCTCATGGTGTTCTTCGCGGACGTGCGCGACATCGACCTGCACACGGTGGACTGGAACATGCGCTATGACCGCAACAACCGCACCTACCGCATGCTGATGGCCGTATGCTGGTTCGTCGTCAAAGGGCTGCTTCAAACCCAGAGCGACGGCACCGTGCGCATGATGGATTTCTTCGACGAGCAGCGCATGAGTCGCCTCTACGAGAAGTTCATCCTCGAGTATTACCGCAAGGAGCACCCGCGTTTGAACGCCAGCGCGTCCTTCATCGATTGGGCACTGGACGACGAGGCGTCCGAGGGCCTGCCCGCCATGCGCAGCGACATCACGCTGAGCGCTCGCGGCCGAGTGCTCATCATCGACGCGAAGTACTACGCGTCCACGATGCAAAGCAACTTCGACAAGAGGACCGTGCATTCGGGGAACCTGTACCAGATCTTCGCGTACGTGAAGAACAAGCAGATTGCGTTCGAGAGAGCGGGGGAGAGCGTTGAGGTCTCGGGCATGCTCCTCTACGCTGCGACCGGCGAGGACGTCCAGCCCGACGCCACCTACCGCATGAGCGGCAACCGCATCAGCGCGACGACGCTGGACCTGGACCGCCCTTTTGACGAAATCCGCGCGCAGCTGGATGGGATCGCCGAAACGCTTACTGGTCCGTCAACTCGGGCTTCGTGAAGGAGCGGACCTGGGCGGCGTCGGGGTCGATGGGCGTGACGGTCATGGTCTTTTTTGAGGCCTCCTCGAGCGCGCTCACGGACCGTGCACTTGCCAGGAGGCGGCTTTCCATGGACGACACGGTCTTGTTGTAAAAGTCCACGGTCTTGGCCAGGTGCTTGCCCAGGTTTTCCATGTGACCGGCGACGACGCCGAGGCGCTCGTACAGTTCGCGGCCGAGCGCGATCACCTGGTCCGACTGTTCGTTAATCGACGTCCGCGCCCACGCGGTAGCGCACGTGCGCGCGACCGCCAGCAGCGTGACTGGGGAGCACAGGGCGATCCCCCGCGCCATCGCGTCGTCCAGGAGCGACGCGTCAGTGCGCAGTGCTGCCGACAGGGCAGCCTCGGATGGGACAAACAAGATGACCAGCTCGGGTGACGCGCCCAATGACCGCGCGTAGTCGCGTCCAGCCAGTGCCTCAACGTGCGAGCGCAGTGCTTTCGCGTGTGCCGACAGCTCGGCGCGGCGTCGAGATTCGGCGTCCTCTCCGCTCTCATCAACGGCGCACGCCCGCAGGTAAGCGTCCATAGGGGCCTTCGCGTCGAGCGCGAGGAACCCCTGCCCGGGCAGATGAATCGTGACGTCGGGACGGCCGAGGTCACCCGACGATGTGACCCCGCCCCGGCCTCGTCCCTGAGTGAGCGAGCCAATCGAACGCTGCTCCGCGAAGTCCACGTGCGGCAGCATTCCGGAAGCCTCCAGGATGCGCGCCAGCTCAACCTCGCCCCACGTGCCGCGTGCACTCCGCGACCGCAGAGCACCCTCCAGGGAAGCGGTCGTGCGCGCCAGCTCGTTCTCACGCCTCGCGGACTCCCGCAGCTGCTCGGCGAGGGCACCGTGCTGACGCGCGCGGATCTGCTCCATCTGATCAACCCGCTGCGTCATCTGCTCCAGCTGCGCGCGCACCGGTGCGAGCGCCTGTAGGACGGAAGCGTCGCCCTGTGAGCGAGCCTCGGCGGAATCGACGCGCCGCGAGAGCTCCTCCGCGCGCGCCTGCCAGTGGGCAACCTCCGCGCGCAGCGTGCCTGCCTGGTCAGGCGTCGACGCCCGGCGCGCCACCGCTCCCACGTACCCGAGGAGGGCACCAACCACTAAGCCAACGAGGAGAAAAACAAGCGACATACCCATGCGCGCAGTCTACGAACGACCATGCACATCTGCGTCCGGCCCGGCTCAACGTGGGTGTTCAACAACCTACCGCTGGTCTGATAAGTCGCCTATCCTGGGTGTAAAACTCATGGGGGAGTGGCATGGAACCCGTTGATCCGCGCACGATGCACGTACTGATTCGCGATAAAAAAACACTGACCTGGCAGGACGACACCTGGAAAATCGCGAAGGCACGCCGCGATGGGAAGCGCATCGTCGTCACTTACACCACCAGCAGCAAAGAGTTTCCATACGGCGAGGAGAGGGCGCGCCTCTACGACCAGGTCGAGCGTCGAACAGTCGACGCGCTCGACGAGGTCCGGATCGGCGGCAAGCGCCGAACCAACGTCGAAATCATCTGGACGCTCCGCCGCTCCGGCCACCCGCGCGATCCTCGCTACACGCTCGCGTACCGCACCGCTGAGGGCACACTCAAACTTCATCGCTACGGACACGATGAGGTACGGGTAAGGTACGCGACGGAAGAGGATCGGCAAAACGCCGCCACCCTCAGTTACGTCCGCGAGGAAGTGCGCGCGCAGGCAGGGCGAGTCGGGGCGACGCTCGATCCGACAGCCCGGTACCCGCGGTGGGTGAGCGGTGAGAAGATGCTGCCCGAGGCGATCCTCGCGAACGTGTGGGAGTGGCTCCCTCAGGCGCCGCGCCGTTCCGCCCTGGAAGCGTTCCTCGCCGGTACGTCCTCCACGAAGACGGGCGCGAGCGATCGACTGATCATGCCCTTCCCCTCCAACATCGATCAACGCAACGCGATTCGAGCCGCGCTCACACACCAACTGTCCATCATCGACGGGCCTCCCGGCACAGGTAAAACGCAGACGATCCTCAATCTCATCGCCTCCCTGGTCGCGCAAGGCAAGACCGTCGGCGTCGTCGCGGGGGCGAACTCTGCGGTCGACAACGTCGTCGACAAGCTGACGGAGGAAGGCTACGGCTTCCTCGTCGCGAACCTCGGGAAAACGAAGCGCGTCAAGGAATTCCACCAGCGTGAGGGTGTCCTTGAACAGAGGCGCGAAGCGTGGGCTCGCAAGGTGTCCGCTGCGTCGTCGGATGCGCCTGCCGGAGCCGACGAAGCTGCGCTGCGGGTCGAAGAAGATCGCCTCGTCGCTCTGTGGGAGGATGCTCGAGACATTCCGAAGATCCGCGCGCAGCTGACGGCGGCTCAGCGTGAGCGGCGCCTTTTTGAGGAAAAGGTACAGGAGAGCCGTCGCCCGGTAGCCGACATTTCTCACCTGGCTGTCTCGCGGCGCAGCTCCGGGGTCATCGGTGACCTGCTTGCCCTCGCTCGCTGCGCGCCGAGGGTGGGGCGTGGTCCTCGGGGCTTCATCGAGCGGGTGCGTCGCTACTTTGTTTACGGCTCCTTAAAGGGCGTTGACCTGGGAGACCCGCACGTCCAGTCGGCGCTCCAGCTCGCCTTCTACCGGGCCCACGAGCAAGAACTATCCGACCGCATCGAGCAGGCCGAGGCCCGCGCTGCCCGCCACGGCCTCGTCGACGTGAGTGCGCAGTATCGCCGCCACTCACGCGAAGCGTTGGATGCCGCCTTGCTCAGCCGATTCACGTGCGAGCGTCCGAGCCGCCTCAGTCCAACCGAGCTGCTCAAGCGGCAGACGGATATCCTCCTGCGCACCTACCCCGTTGTGGCATCCACGTGTTTTTCGATCCGGAACAACCTGGCGGAGGAAGTGCTGCTCGACTGGATCATCATCGCCGAGTCCTCCCAGGTGCTGCTCCCCCAGGGAATGGCGGCACTGAGCAAGGCCCGTAACGCTGTCATCGTTGGTGACGACAAGCAGCTCGGCCCGATCTTCCAGGGGTGGGATGAAAGCAAGAAGGAGCCGCCCGCGCCGCGCTTCGACGTCCGTTCGCTCTCGCTGCTCGACTCCATCAAAATGATGCCGGAGTCAGCGCAGGTGCCGAGCACTCTGCTCAAGGAACATTACCGGTGTCATCCCGCGATCATCGAGTTCTGCAACCACATGTACTACGGCGGTCAGCTCATTCCGATGCGCGTCCCTGCCGACGATGCCCCCGAGCCGCTCGCGATCATCTATGCTGCGCCCGGAAACCATGCGCGACGCCCATCGCACGGCAGTGGTTTCTTCTCGCAGCGGGAAATCGACATCGTCACCGATCTCGAGGAAATGCGCAGCATCCGGGACGGCGTCGAGCTCGAGGGGGTAGACGAGTCGGGCGACTTCGTGGTGGGCGTCGTGACTCCGTTTCGGGCACAGGCAACGAACCTGAGCAAGCAGATTCGTAGCGACCTCGGCGATGGGGTTCATCCCCGATGGCTGGCGGAGACCGCGCACAAATTTCAGGGGCGCGGTGCTGGCACGATCATCCTGTCCACGGTCCTCAATGCCAACGACCGCTCGGCCGCGCAAGACTTCTACGACGCGGATGCCCTGACGAACGTGATTGTGTCGCGAGCCAAAGACCGCTTCGTCGTCGTGACCACGCATGGGGGCGTCCGGCTCAGCCGAAACGTGAGAGCCTTGCTCGAGTACATCGAGATGAACGATCCGAGCGCCGTCGTCCAGTCGGACATCGTGTCCATTTTCGACGTCCTCTACAACGCGTATAGCGAGTCGCTCGAGCGGTATTCTCTGGTTAAGTGGGCTGATCGTCGGCGCTCGCCCGCAGAAAATGTTGCGGAACAATGCCTGCGAGACGTGCTCGCGGAACCCAGGTATGCGCGCTTTGGGTATCAGACCCAAGTGTTCCTGCGGGATGCATTGCCCAATACGCGCCGCTTGAACGAGGAACAGCGAGCTTTCGTGTTCCGGGACAGCGCGCTCGACTTCGGGGTCTACTCGCGTGTGACGAAGCGCCTTCTCCTTGCCATCGAGGTAGACGGCTGGGAATTCCACGGCATGAGCCAGAAGCAGCAGAAGCGCGACGGCCTCAAAGATTCGATCATGTCCGCGTATGGAGTGCCCGTCCTGCGTCTGCCGACGATCGGATCCGGGGAGGAGCAGAAGATCCGCGAGGCGTTGGATCGGCTCCTCTAGGGTGACGTCCTGCGTGCACGATCGATGTCCTCGATGACCGTCGCGGCGGATTCTGTTCGTCATCATCCATGGCTCACGACGAGGCCTGGGCCGGGCATGCACATCCGTGCGGTTACGGGGGTGCGGGTGGGAGGATGTGCGTGATGGTTGCGCAGCATTCTTAGTGTTTCATGCTGGTTCTGCGCGTACCCTGAAACAGTAGGGCGCGCCTCCAAGGACGGGGGCACGTCGCAGGGCACCTCACCGTGGAGGAGTACAACGCCATGACGGTTCCACCATTGTTCAACCACCTCGACACCGAGGACGAGGACCAGCTGCGGCACGACGCCGCGTCACGGGACGTGGGCTTCGAGGCTGGTGCTGAGCACCGGGACACCCGCGCGCGTCCCTCGGGTATGCGGGAGCGCGCCCAGGCGTGGCTGCACGTCGAGCCGTTCTATTGGACGATGCGCGTGGTCTACGTGTGCCTCGCCGCAGGAGCCGTCTTCGCCGTCTACATCAACGGCGTCGCCGAAGGATGGTGGCACGCCTGGGGCGAGAAACCCA
>JAHYYD010000035.1 GCA_019425105.1 Actinomycetota bacterium | reverse complement strand
GCGTGCGTGGTGGAGTCGCAGCCGATCATGACCATCTGTCCCAGTGAATACGAGGACGAACCCGTCGTGATGCCGACGCCGACGGCCTCGTCCGGGTAAGCCAGGATGTAGACCGGAAAGCCGTAGTAGAACTTCTCAGTGTCATAGGGAACGTGCATGCATCAATTGTGTGCCGGCGACAGGTGGTAGTCAGAAGCTATCCCACCGATTGGCACAAACGACGAGGCCGGGGACCCCGCGTGGGGATCCCCGGCCTCGTTCTCATGACCGCTGGGCACCGCGATGGAGGAGCGCGGGCCTAGCGACGATCACTCCTCGCCAGCGTGGTCATTGCCCTGGATCGCGTAGTTGAAGAGCTCGTACTTGTCGATCGCCTGCTGGACGACCGATGGGTCGACCTGGCCCTTGTCGGCGAGAGCGGCGAGCGTACGCACGACCATCGACTCCGCGTCGATGTGGAACCAGCGGCGAGCAGCGCGGCGGGTGTCGGAGAAGCCGAAGCCATCCGCACCGAGCACGTGGTAGTCGCCCGGGACCCACTGACGGATCTGGTCAGGCAGCATGCGGTCGAAGTCGGAGGAGGCCACGAACGGGCCCTCGCGACCCGCGAGCTTCGTCGACACGTAGGGGGTACGGCGCGGTGCTGACGGGTGCAGGAAGTTGTGCTCCTCGGCGTCCAGGCCGTCGCGGCGCAGCTCGTTCCACGAGGTCACGGACCACACGGCGGCGTCCACACCCCAGTCGCGAGCCAGCAGCTCGCGAGCTTCGCGCGCCCACGGCACGCCGACGCCAGAGGCGAGCAGCTGAGCCTTGGGGCCGCCGAAGTTCTGGTGCTCATCGACGTTGTAGATGCCCTTGATGATGCCCTCGACGTCCACGTTCTCCGGCTCGGCCGGCTGACGGATCGGCTCGTTGTACACGGTGATGTAGTACATGACGTTCGGATCGCGGCCATCCGCGTCGCCGTACATGCGCTGGAGGCCATCCGCCATGATGTAGCGGATTTCGTACGCGTACGCCGGGTCGTAGGACACGAACGCGTGGTTCGTGGCAGCCAGGACCTGCGAGTGGCCGTCCATGTGCTGCAGACCCTCGCCCGCAAGCGTCGTGCGGCCCGCGGTAGCGCCGATGACGAAGCCCTTCGTCATCTGGTCGCCCGCCGCCCAGAACTGGTCGCCCGTACGCTGGAAGCCGAACATCGAGTAGAAGATGTAGATCGGAACCATCGGCAGGTCGTGCGTGGCGTATGCCGTGCCGACGACCTGGAAGGCGGCGGCCGAGCCGGCCTCGGTGATGCCCGTGTGCATGATCTGGCCGCGCTCGGACTCGCGGTAGGACAGCATCATGTCCGCATCCACGGGCGTGTACGACTGGCCGGTCGTGTTGAAGATCTTCGCCGACGGGAAGATCGCGTCCAGGCCGAAGGTGCGAGCCTCGTCGGGGATGATCGGCACGAAGTACTTACCGACCTGCTTGTCCTTGATGAGGTCCTTGAACAGGCGCACGAGGGCCATGGTCGTGGCGACCTCGAGCTTGCCGGAGCCCTTCGAGAGCGCCTCGAAGGGGCGGGTGGGCAGCTCGGGAAGCTTGGGCTGGCGGTCGGCGCGGCGCTCGGGCACCCATCCGCCGAGGATCTCGCGGCGCTCCTTCATGTACTGCAGGGCCGGGTGATCGGCCGGCGGCATGTAGTACGGCGGCATGTAGGGATCGCGCTCGAGTTCCTCGTCCGTGATCGGGATCTGGAGGCGATCGCGCAGCTGCTTGGCGTCCTCGAGGGTCAGCTTCTTCATCTGGTGCGTCGAGTTACGGCCGGCGAAGTGCGAGCCGAGGGCGTAGCCCTTAATCGTGTGCGCGAGGACGACGGTCGGCTGGCCGGTGTGGTCCATGGCTGCCTTGTAGGCTGCGTAGACCTTGCGGTAGTCGTGGCCGCCGCGCTTGAGCTCCCAGAGCTGCTCGTCGGTCCAGTTCTTGACCATTTCCTTGGTGCGCGGGTCACGGCCAAAGAAGTGCTCACGCACGTAGGCGCCGTCGTTCGCGCGGAAGGTCTGGTAGTCGCCGTCCAGGGTCTCGTTCATGACGTGGACGAGGGCATCGTCCTTGTCGGCGGCGAGCAGCTGGTCCCAGCCACGGCCCCAGATCACCTTGATGACGTTCCAGCCCGCGCCCTTGAAGAAGGCCTCGAGCTCCTGGATGATCTTGCCGTTACCACGCACCGGGCCGTCGAGACGCTGCAGGTTGCAGTTGATGACGAAGGTCAGGTTGTCCAGGCGCTGCTGGGCGGCGAGCTGGAGCATGCCGCGGGACTCGGGCTCGTCCATCTCACCGTCGCCGATGAAGGCCCACGTGTGCTGCTGCGACGTGTCCTTGATGCCGTTCATGTGCAGGTAGCGGTCGAACCAGGCCTGGTAGATGGCCTCGGCGGGACCCAGGCCGAGCGAGACCGTGGGGAACTCCCAGAAGCGCTCAAGCTGGCGCGGGTGCGGGTACGAGGGCAGACCGTGCTTGGTCGAGACCTGCTGACGGAAGCCGTCCATCTCCTCTTCGGAGAGGCGACCTTCGAGGAAGGCGCGGGCGTAGGGGCCGGGGGAGGCGTGTCCCTGGAAGAACACGTGGTCGCCGCCGCCGGGGTGGTCCTTGCCGCGGAAGAAGTGGTTGAGGCCGACCTCGTAGAGGGTGGCAACCGATGCGTAGGACGAGATGTGTCCGCCGACCTTGACGCCGGGGCGCTGAGCGCGCGTCACCTGGACGGCGGCGTTCCAGCGGATCCAACGGCGGTATTCGCGCTCCATGGCTTCGTCGCCGGGGAAGTAAGGCTCCTGGTCAACGGGAATGGTGTTGACGTAGGGGGTCGTGTACTCCTGGGGGAGCTGAACGCCGTTGCGGCGCGCCTCGTCCAGCATGTGCAGCAGGATGTAGCGTGCACGGGGGCCGCCCTTTTCGTTGATGAGCCCGGACAGGGACTCGACCCATTCGGCGGTCTCCTGGGGGTCGTTGTCGGGAACCTGAGGGATCAGGCCGTTGACGACGGGGTGGGACTCGTGGAGTTGGCTCACGGTGTACCTTCTCGCTTGACTCGGTGCTGCTCGCGCAGCGTGCGTGAGCGGTGTCCTCTGGCGACACCGCACATATCGGGACCATTGTCCCACTATTGGCAGACCTTTGCGAGTGTTTGCCTCGGCTTGTGACTATGACGTGCGTATCACCGGTTGGTAGGTGTTCCGTGCCGAGTGAATCCGCTGCTCAGGCGGGCCAGTGATGACAGGGGTCTTTTATCGTGGTCCATCCCTTGCATTCGAGTAGCTCCAATGCCCTAGGATGAAGGCGTGAACGTTGATATGACACTGAGCGCCAGCTCGTTGATGGGCGGTGCTGCGTGATGGCAGTGAGCCTTGGTTTTGCGTCCGATGCGATCGTGCAGGAGTTCTACGTCGATGATGACGTCGATCAGGCCGTGCGCGATGCTGTTGAAGGGGAGACGGGGCATCCGCTCGTGGACGTCGATTACGCGGACGTCGTGGATGGCGCGATTGTCTGGTGGCGCGCGGATGATGCTGAGGAAGAGGACCTCGCGGACGTCCTCGTCGATGCGATGTCGAACCTGGATGACGGTGGGCTGATTTGGGTGCTGATTCCTAAGCCGGGTCGGCCGAATTCTGTGCGGGTCGGCGACGTGGAGGAGGCTGCGGGGATCGCGGGCCTGCATGCGACGACGTCGACGGCGCTCGGGGACAACTGGGCGGGCGTGCGCCTGACCGCGCGTCCGCGTTCGCGCCGCTAGTTTCATCGACGAGGCCGGGGCGGGGCACCGCTCTTCTGTGCTGTGTCGCTCGGTTTCGGATGTGACCGTACGTGCCTCTTCTGGTAGATTGGCGCGTGCGTGGGGCCTTTAGCTCAGTTGGCTAGAGCATCTGGTTTACACCCAGAAGGTCATCGGTTCGAGCCCGGTAGGGCCCACAAAACGGCAGGGGCCGGAAGCGAAAGCTTCCGGCCCCTCAGTGTTTGCTGCGAGCACTGCGTGCGACGCGAGTCAGTCCTCCTCGCGCTCCTCGGTGTGTGAGGTATCTTCCTGCTCTATCAGCTCCCGGCGGGCTGCCTCGAGGCTGTTACGCACGTCCACTTCAAAAGTATCGTAAGGACTGAAATTATGTGCGCAAACATATAGTAGTAGCTCTTCGTAATGGTCGATAGCTACTTCAAGAAAACCCGACAATTGGTATGCTCTGGCGAGCATAAAATATGCCGAAGGTACCTGCGGGTCAAGCCAGCCCCAGAGGTTAACCTCCCTAATGATGCTGCCCTCAAAGTGTTGTAATATTTTATGAACCTTCTCTTTGTGTAAGCACTGTTCGTTGATGTCAACAGTCATCGCGTTGCTAGTACTTGTAGAAGAGTCGGCGATAAGATAAATCGCATTGGCTAAGATAATATCTTCGCCGGAGTTAAGAGAAGGATGGTCGGCCTGAAGGTAAGCTACGTGTGTTAGTGTTTGATAGAAGCAATCTAGAAATGGAATGCTACGGAAGAGAAAGTGAGAGTGTTTCTGATAGCTCATCGCGCGGAGTTGCTCGATTATGGTGTGTGTCGCCTGCTTTGCTCTCTCACTGTCACTATCTCTTGATATCTGCGCTAATTGATGTGTGAGTATCGCGGATGTCGTTTCGGCTGCCTTGTCGCGCACATCAGGTGTCCAGTGGAGTCGCATCGCGTGAGCCTGAAGCCGATGAATGCTCACTGTTGTACCGTCTGTTGTTTCGTCAATGAGGGACGAATCAATGAGTTCGGTGTATGCGCATATTGAGAATAAGTTCGTCTCGTCTTTGACCCAGCGAACGGGAACGCCATACTCAGATAGGTAGCACAGTGAAACAAGAATATTCTCGGCGCACTCTCGTATATCGGGATCAGAGATCCTCTCGAGTGCGGACACGCCTGCAATTTGCAGAGCGGAAATGACTCCCGCATTGTCCCTAGTGGCAACTGTAGAGTCCAAGAGCTTCTCTGTCGGGTATTGCTGAAGCATGGAATAGTACTGTTTGAGTCGGTTGATATTGAGCCAGGTGCACGTATTAGCAGCTCGTCCAATGGCAAGGGGAAGGTCACCAAGAAGTTGGGCGATTTGGTTTGCGGTGGCTTTGTCGTCATCTTCAGTTGCCTGTGTAAGAAGTTGTATTGACTCCTGTCGAGAAAAAGTGCTCAAATTAAAAGGTAACCAACCGTGCTGATGGCTCCAGTTTCCTCCATGTCGTGTGGTAACAATGACGTGAACGTTAGGGGTCTTAGGTAATAGTTCATCTATTCTTGTGGACTTCTCAACATTGTCGAGAACTATTAGAATTTTCTCACTATTCTGGGAAGGGAAAGTGGAGAGTGCTCGATTCAATTCGACTTCCGGGTATTCGTTGGGCTTCAACTGAAGGCCGAACTTCACTTCGCTGATTGCAATTACTTGGTTCTTAATCATGTCCTCTGATTCAGCGTTAATCCATGCAACGAGTGTCCATTCCTCATCTTCGCATCTTTTTGCAATTGAGGCTGCGAGGCGCGTCTTTCCGCTCCCTGCTGGGCCGATCAGGACGCAGAATGTTGCCTCGTCGCTAGCGCCTGAGCCAAAGATGGCGTCATGAAGCGCTATGCCGTCGCATGTTGGATTACGTTCGATCCAGTGCTTCAGCGGTTGTGGGCGGCTACCCCATGTTGAGTTGTTGGGTTGATGTGAACGACGGTTGCTGAGTTCATTCTCTACGGTTGTCCGGAGCCGTTCGATTTGGTTCTTAATTTCTTGATGCTCTTTACTGTGCGTTTCTGACGTGTTCGTGACAAGGTTTTGCAGCTCTTCAAGTGCTGCGCCGATCTCACTAAGCTGTTTGACCGTAGCCTTAAGCACGGCCTTGTTATAGTTTGGAGATTTCGGGGCGAGGATCAAATACTCGCGAGCAACGCAGTGGAGGAGAGAGTCGAGGTACTTCCGCTCCCCAGGCGTATAGTCTGCTCGTACCTGTGTTGATTGTTTCAGAACGTAGGCGTGGAATGTTTTGGCTTCGGTGATTGATTTGCATAACGCGTTGTCGTCATCGAGGAGTCGTGCGATAGTTCTTTTGGTCGATGTCTCAAGGCGTCCGATGAATAGGTCAATACTCTTCTCGTCATGGCCCGACCTACCTAGCTGGTCCTCGATGGAGGCCAGCTCATCGGTAATCGAGTTTCTGAGCGCGCCGCTCATCTGTGCTTCCGCACTTCCGAAAGTTTCGTCTTTGAGGCTGCAGGCGAGCTGGTAGAGTTCCTGCCCACCTTCTATTGCATCAGCGACGAAGCCGAAGCCAGCCACTTTCACAAGAGACTTGACGATGGTGGCGGAGATGTTGAATGCTGCTCTCACTGTGCTCATGGACACAGTCTACACATCGAAGCTTGTGCCTGTGACCGCACGTTAGAACGCGCGAGGTGTGGGGCCGGAAGCTCTTGCTTCCGGCCCCACACCGTGCCTGTCTGCCTGTTTGTCAGCGCGCGCTTGCTGTGCCCGAACGCGCTCCTGAAGTGACCGTCAGAGCGTTGGGTGCTCAGGCCTCGTGAATGCGCTCCTCGACGACGTCCTCGCCGGCGACGAGCTTGCCGGACGCGCCCGCCCCCAGCTGCTCCATGGCCAGGCGGCCCACCATCTGCTGGTTCGTCGTCGTGCGCTGCGAACGCGCACCCGACAGGAAACTGAAGAACCAATTCACCAGCGTGCCCACCTGCGACTTGAAGCCCACGATGTACAGCAGGTGCAGGAAACACCAGGCCACCCACGCGGTGAAACCCGTCATCTTCGTGTTACCCATCTTCACGACCGCCTTGAAACGCGCGATCGTCGCCATCGACCCCTTATCAAAGTAGGAGAACTCCGTCGCCTTCGGCTTGCGGCCCGCCAGGCGCGCGGCGATGGTATCGGCGGCGAAGCGCGCGGACTGGATGGCACCCTGCGCGACGCCGGGCACGCCCGGGAACGCCATCATGTCGCCCAGCACGAAAATCTCGGGGTGCCCCGGCAGAGTCAGATCCTTGTTGACGGTGACGCGCCCCGCGCGGTCCACCTCGGCGCCCGTCGCCTCGCCCAGGGCCCGGCCCAGCGGACTCGCGGACACGCCCGCGGCCCACACCTTGCACACGGACTCGATCCGCTCCTCCTCGCCGGACTTGTACTTCAGGGTCACGCCCTCGGCGTCCACGTCGGTGACGAACGCGTTCATCTTCATCTCGACGCCCAGCTTGGCCAGCGCCTCCTCGGTCTTATGGCCGAGCTGCTCGCCGAACGGGGGGAGGGGGTGCTCGGCGCCGTCCACCAGGATGACGCGCGCCTTCGTCGGATCGATGTTGCGGAACTCGCCCTTCAGCGTGTGAGAGGCGAGCTCGCGGATCTGTCCCGCCATCTCCACGCCCGTCGGACCCGCGCCCACAACAACGAAGGTGAGGAGCTTGCCCACCAGAGCAGGGTCGGTCTCAATCTCGGCCAACTCAAACGCGCCGAAAATGCGGGCGCGCAGCTCGAGCGCGTCATCGATCGTCTTCATACCCGGCGCGAACACCGCGAAGTGATCGTTGCCGAAGTAAGACTGGCCCGCGCCCGCCGCCACGATCAGCGTGTCGTACTCGGTGCGCTCATACTTGTTGTGGTTGCGCCACTTCACGACGCGAGCCTCGACGTCGATCTCCTCGACGAGCGCCTGCAGGACGGTCACGTTCTTCTGCTTCCGCAGGATCTCGCGCGTCGTGGGGGCGATGTCGCCCTCGGAGAGGATGCCCGTGGCCACCTGGTAGAGCAGGGGCTGGAACAGGTGGTGCGACGTGCGCGCCAGGATGGTGATGTCGGCGTCGGCCTTCTTCAGTCGACGAGCAGCCGTCAGGCCAGCGAAACCGGAGCCGATGATGACGATGCGATGGCGGGGCATAAGACTCTCCTTCGATTAAGCAAGGCTAATCTTACCTAAATATGGTGCACATGTATTGTGAAGTTAGGCGCACCTAAGCCGCTGTTCTTACGAGTCGAACAGGCCGGCCGCCGCGACCGGATCCGGCTTGCCCGTGGTCGTCGTCGGCAGCGAGTCCACGACCAGCACGCGACGAACCTTCTCCCAGGGTGCGAGGGTATCGCTGAGAGCCTCGGAGAGTGCTTCGATGCTCATCGACGAGGCCTGGGCGCGGCCCTTGGGAGAGGGGACGACAAGCGCCGCGACGATCTGTCCCCAGCGCTCATCCGGCAGTCCCACGACAAGCGCATCCGACACGACGTCCAGCGAGCGTAGAGCCCGTTCGACGCTCGGGGGAGCGACGAGCTCTCCGGCCGTGTTGATCATGCGGTGGGCGCGTCCCACCATGTGCAGCCAGCCGTCCTCGTCTTTCGTTGCCAGGTCGCCGGTGCGCAGCCACTCCTCGCCGCTTACGACGCCGGGGCCTCGCACCCAGATTTCACCCAGCTCGCCGACCCCGGCTTCGCGCTCGTCGGTGGCCATGACGCGCAGGTCGACGTAGGGGAAGGGAACACCGAGCGATCCGGCGGGCGCGCCAGAATCTGGGGTGGCAACAGTTCCCGCACCGGAGGTCTCGGTCATGCCCCACACGTGGATGGGGGATAGGCCGGCTGTACGCATCGCCTCCGCGAGGTCCGCCGTCATCGCGTCGCCGCCGATGAGGGGACGTACCCACGACGACAGGTCGCCGCCGCCGCGCTCGTGCTCGTCGAGAATGGCGCGGACAATCGCGGGCACGGCGAACATCATGGTGATCCCGTAGCGCTCGATCGCGTCAATGACGCCGCGAGCGTCGAAAGAACCTGGGAAGCCGAGTGTGACCAGCGTGCCGCCGTGCGTCCACACGTCCATCGAGGTCCCGTTGAAGCCGCCGATGTGGCTGGCGGGCGCGCACACGCCGACCACCGATGACGTCGGCGCATAGTCGAAACCCTCGCGGAAGTTCGTCGACCCCCACCACATGACCTCGTGGGTGAGTTCCACAGGGCGTGGAGTGCCCGTGGACCCCGAGGTAAACAAGATGGCGGCGAGCTCGGTTCCGCAGCGCGCGGGAGCGTGCCCGATGGGGGTAGCGCGATCCACCCACGCCGACAGATCCGCAAACGACGCGACCTGCGCGCCCGCGTCGGACAGGGCGGAAGCGTGTGCGCGGGAGACCTCGTCAAGGAACACCCACGAGACGCCCACCTGCGCGCACATCGAAGCGGGCGCCGAGGAGGGCATGCGCGGCGACAGGGGAACCGTCACCGCACCCAGCCACGAGGCCGCCACGTGGACGATGTAGTGCCACGGCGAGTTCGCGCCGATGACCGCGATGCGCGTGCCCTCATCGACGCCAACCTCTTCAAAGGCTGCGGCGAGGCGAGCAACTGTTGCTGCTGCCTCGCGCACGCTCCACTCCTCGCCCGTCACGGCGTCGACCAAGGAGCGGCGGTCGGGGTGCCGACGCGCGGAGGCCAGGAGTGCCCGCGCGGGAGAATAATCCGGGATCACGAGGCCGAGGCGGCCTTCGCGGCGGCCATCGCCGCGTGACGCTCCGAGCGCTCCTTGAGGCGCGCCAGGACCGAACCGGCCTCCTGCAGCGTCGAACCGGAGTTGGCGATGTGACGCAGCTGCTCGGGGATCTCGAAGCCGCGGGCACGCATACCCTTGGCCCACAGCAGACCCGCACGGTAGGAGGAACGCACGAGGGGACCGGCCATGACGCCAGCGAAGCCCATCTCCTCGGCCTCTGCGGCCATCTCGACGAACTCCTCGGGGTGGACCCAGCGGTCAATCGGGTGGTGCAGGGGAGAGGGACGCAGGTACTGCGTGAGCGTCAGCAGGTCACATCCCGACTCGTGCAGGTCGCGCATGGCAGCGCTGACTTCCTCGCGCGTCTCGCCCATACCGAGGATCAGGTTCGACTTCGTGACCATGCCGCCGTCGTGGGCACGCCTGATCATCGCGAGCGAACGATCATAGTTGAAGGCCGGGCGAATCTTCTTGAAGATACGCGGCACCGTCTCCAGGTTGTGCGCGAAGACCTGCGGGCCGGCCTCGATCACCATATCGATCGACTCGGCCTGGCCGCGGAAGTCATCCACGAGGAGCTCCACGCCCGTCCCCGGGTTGAGCTCGTGGATCAGGCGGCACGTCTGCGCGTACAGCCACGCGGCACCGTCGGGCAGATCGTCGCGGGTGACGCCCGTGATCGTCACGTAGCGCAGGTCGAGGTCGCGCACGGACTCAGCAATACGGCGCGGCTCATCCTTGTCGTACTCGGTGGGGCGGCCCGTCGCGATGTCGCAGAAGTCGCAGCGACGCGTGCACAGGGCGCCACCGAGCAGGAACGTCGCCTCGCGATCCTGCCAGCACTCGTAGATGTTGGGGCAGCCGGCCTCGGCGCACACCGTGTGCAGGCCCTTGGCGTGCGAGAGCGAGCGCATGTCCTGGTAGTTTTCGCCGGCCTTGGCGGTCGTGCGAATCCACTCGGGCTTCTTCTCGATAGGAGTTTGCGAGTTACGCACCTCGATGCGCAGGAGCTTGCGTCCTTCGGGATCGGGCAGGGTACTCATAGCGTTGACCTCGTCGTGTAGGAAACAGAAGTGGGAGTGGTCGCCAGGCAGGGGGAAATGTGCTCCACCATGCGCGGGAGAAGTTCGGCGGCGGCGTCGGCCACCGTCGTGTGGACGCCCTCCCACGACAGGGAGGTCACGTCAGCGACGGTGAGGCCGCACGGGATGATGCCTTCGAAAGCATGTGCAGGGTCGATGTCGACGTTGAGGGCGATGCCGTGCAGGGTCGCTCCGCGCGCGACCTTCAGACCAATCGCGCAGATTTTGCGGTCGCGGCGTCCCTCCTCGGTGAGCCAGACGCCCGCGCGTCCCTCGACGCGGTGCACCGGCAGGTCCCAGACCTCGCGCACGGTGTCGATGACCGAGGCCTCAACCGCCCGGATCCACTGGACGAGATCGACGGGCTCGCGCAGCCGAACGACGGGGTAGACGACGACCTGTCCGGGACCGTGCCACGTGGCCGAACCCGCGCGGTCCGTCCGGATGACGGGGATCGTCGTGGAAGGAATATCCTGCGGCTTCGTGTGGCGACCGGCCGTCCACGTCGGGGTGAATTGAGAAACGATGAGCGTGTCCTCGCCGCCAGCGAGGACCTCCTCGTGCAGGGAGCGCTGAAGCGCATCAACCTGCATGTAATCGACCAGCCCCTGGTCGAGTAGACTCAAAATCTGCACGTTGTGATCATAGTCGCGGGCAGGGTCCCTTGCTAGATGGGGGTTCGGTATGCTTGGCGTATGCAGTCTTCGTCTCATTTCAGCGCCCCTGGTATCCCGGTCGGTGCAGCCGCTACGACGTGGGCCGTCCGCGACGTGATGGCCCTCATGGAGTCCTGGTATCCCGCGGCGACGGCCCAGTCGTGGGATCGCGTCGGGCTCATTGTCGGAGACCCGGACTCGCCCGTGCGCTCCATCCTTTTGGCCCTCGATCCCACCGCTGCCATCGCCGACCAGGCCGTGGCTGGTCCCAGCGGCGATGGGAACTCCTACGACATGGTGATCACCCACCACCCGTTGCTCCTGCGCGGCGCGTCCTTCCTGCCCGTGACCGACCCGAAGGGCGGTGTCGTGACGACGCTGATCCGCTCCGGGATTGCTCTCTTTAATGCGCATACGAACGCTGACGTCGCCTGTGACGGTGTCGCGACGGCGCTCGCTGATCTCATCGGTCTGCGCGATACCGTGCCGCTGGAGCCGTGTGGAACTGACGCCGAGGGACATGAGATCGGCCTGGGATGCGTTGGCACTGTTGCGGAGACGACGCTCGGCGCTTTCGCCGACCATGTCGCATCCGTGCTGCCGGCAGGTCCCTCCGGCCTGTTCGTCGGTGGAGACGAGGCGGCTCCGGTGCGTCGCGTGGCCGTGCTGGGCGGGGCAGGCGATAGTGCGCTTGAGAGTGCCCGGGCTGCTGGAGTAGACGTCTACCTCACGGCGGATCTTCGTCACCACCCGGCATCAGAGCACTTGGAGGGTGGTGCCCCCGCGTTGCTGTGCGGATCGCACTGGGCGACGGAGTCCCCGTGGCTGCCCGTCCTCGCACGCAAGCTTCGCGATGCCGCCAGCGCCGCCGATGTGGAACTTCACGTGGAAGTCTCTACGATTGTCACCGAGCCATGGACCAGTCACCGAGTCACCCAGGGAGAACTAGCGTGAAAGCATCGCACACCGACCAGCTCGAGCTCCTCGAGCTCCAGAAGCTCGACCAGAAGGAGTCGGCGCTGCGCCACAAGCGCGATTCTCACCCCGCGCACGCGACGGTTCGCGAGTTCGCCGGTCGCGTCGCCGACCTGCAGCGCGCCGCTATCAGCCAGAACGCGGTCATCGCGGACACCACCCGCGAAGTGACGCGCATCGAAGAGGAGATCGCGAAGGTCTCCGAGCGCCGCAAGCGCCAGCAGGCACGTATCGACAACAACCAGGTGCCCCTGCGCGATATCTCGCTGATGGAGCATGAGATCGCTCAAATGGATCGTCGCCTCGCCAAACTCGAGGACGATCAGGTGGAGGCCGAGGAACGTGTCGAGGCCGCTCGGGCCGCGCAGGACAAGATGAAGGCCGAGGCTCAGGCCATTGCCGCCGACATTGAGGCGCTGAAGGCTCAGTTCGAGGCCGATGTCGCCGATGCAGACGATGAACTGCGCCGCGTCATCGCCGCCCGACGCGAGCTCGCCGGCCGCCTGCCCGCGGACCTCATCGAGGAGTACGAGGACGCGCGCCGCCGCAACGGTGCCCTCGCAGTTATCGAGGTGCGAGACGGCTACGGCATTGGCGTCGCCGCTGACCTGAGCCCGATGGAACTCGAGCGTATCCGCCTGACGCCCGCTGACGAACTCTACCTGACCGAAGACACCTCGCAGATTGTCGTGCGGACCGCCGCGAATACGCCGCGTTGAGGCTTAGGCCTCGATCCCGTAGGCATCCGCCAGGTAGAAGCCCTGTCTGCTCTTCGTGACCGTCACCCGGACCTGGGTGGCGGTCACGGGCGTCTCCAGGGTGATGATGCGTCGGTATCCCACGCAGTGCACGCGAGCGATCTCTCGGTCTTCCTCGCCGTTCATCGACGAGGTGACGACGGCCTCGTCGATGCGCTGCCCCTGGGCGATGTCCTCCTCAAGGACGATGGTGCCAACGCTACGCGGTGCGTCGAAGCGCAGCGTGACGTCGTTGTTGTCGTCCTCGCGGAACGCGTCGATGCGGCGCGAGCGGAAGTCGGCGATCTTGTCACCGAGGCACGCGAGAACCTCGACGTCGGCGTCGGCGAGAAGGCCGTGGCGGTTCGGGGGAACATTCAACAAGAATGTTGCGTTGCCGCCGACCGAGCCCTTCCAGATCGAGAACAGTTCGTTAACGCTGCGTACCTGGGAGTCTTCGGCGTCGTGGTGGAACCAGCCCTTGCGCGTGGAGGTGTTGA
>JAHYYD010000034.1 GCA_019425105.1 Actinomycetota bacterium | reverse complement strand
CCGTCTCGCTCGATGTAGCGGCGTCCCGAGGCTAGACACACCCACGTGCGGTCCCCGGCCTCGCTCCTGGGTGCCTCGTCGGCGGCCACGAGCGGCACGCCGGCCTCGCCAACCCACCCGACGCGACGCGCGGGCACGCCGACGACGAGGGCGTAGGGTGCCACGTCTGACGTGACGACCGCGCCCGCACCGACCGACGCCCACGCGCCGATGCGCACGGGGGCCACGCACACGGCACGGGCACCGATGGCGGCGCCTCGTTCGACGGTGACGCCGACGCGTTCCCAGTCGCTCGCGCTCTTGAGGCTCCCATCGGGGTTGATCGCGCGGGGGCAGTGGTCGTTCGTGAAGACGGCCGCGGGGCCGACGAACACACCGTCAGCCAGGGAGGCGGGCTCATAGATGAGGGCGTAGTTCTGGATCTTGCAGCGATTCCCGACGCGCACGCCTTCGCCGATGTATGCACCCCGACCGACGATCGTCTCTGCGCCGATGGATACATCTTCTCGAACCTGGGCGAGGTGCCAGACGCGCGCGCTAGGAGCGACGAGCGCACTGGGGGCGACGTCGGCGCTGGGCTCGATCACGGTGCTTCCCTCTCCTTGTTGCTGCACGCGCGGGTGCGTTCACAGATACCCTCACTATAGGCGCGTGCCCACCCCGATGTGCGACACTAATCGAATGCAGATGCGCTCCGACACGTGGGTCGTCATCCCCGCGTTCAACGAGGCGCCCGTCATCGGGGGCGTCGTCGCGGGCGTGCGTACCCTTTTCCCGCATGTCCTCGTCGTCGATGATGCGTCAACGGATAACACCGCGGCCCTGGCCCGCGCGGCCGGCGCCTACACGGCCACCCACCCCCTCAACCTCGGTCAGGGCGCTGCCCTGCAGACCGGATTCGAGGCGGCGCTCGCGCGTGGGGCCCGCTACGTCGTCACTTTCGATGCCGACGGCCAACACGATCCGGCGGATGCGGCGGCGATGGTTGATCGGGCGCGCGAGGAGGACCTCGCGTTTGTCCTCGGATCTCGCTTCCGCGACGGCTCGAATACACAGGTCGGCATCGTCAAGCGCGCGATGCTACGCCTCGGAGCCCTCGTTGCCCGTCTGCGCACCGGCATGGCCCTCACCGACACGCACAACGGGCTGCGGGTCATCCGCGCGGATGCTCTCACTCACGTGCACCTCACCCACGCGCGCATGGCCCACGCCTCGCAGATCGTCTCCCAGCTGGCGGCCTGTGGCCTGCCCGGCGCCGAACACCCCGTGACGATCTCCTACACGGACTACTCACGGGCGAAGGGCCAGCCCCTGCTCAACTCAGTCAATATCGCCGTCGACCTGGCGTTGGGGGGACGATGAGCGCCTACATCGCGATCCGCGTCCTGTTGCTCCTGGCCCTCGGGCTCACCGCGTGGTGGCTCGTGCGCCCGGTATCCTCGGCCTCGTCCCTGGCCCTGCGCCGCATCGGCATCGGCGTCCTCGTCGCGGCGGCAATCGTCGCGATCCTCGTGCCGTCGCTGGCCAACACGGTCGCCCGTGCCATCGGCGTGGAGCGTGGCGTCAACCTGATCGTCTACGGGCTCGTCATCGCATTGATTGCGCAGATGGTGACCGCCTATCGGCGCGAGGCCCGGGCCGAGGCACGCATGGCGACCCTGGCTCGTTCGCTCGCCCTCGCACACGTCCTTCCGCCCGAGGACACAACCCCTGAAAACGCCGCCTCCTCTCCTGTTCACGCTGATGGCCCGGAAGTGGAACGCGCCGCTAACGGCCCTGATTTCCCGACAAACCCGCCAGATAACGATATGGTTACAACCGATGAGTAACGTGAATCTGCGACCGATCCAGCACTCGGCCGTCAACTACGGACGCTTCGGCCTCCTGCGCGGCGCACTCGCCGTGCTCCTGGCCGGCGTGCTCTTCGTGGTGTCATCGGCGGGTTTCGTGTACGCCAAATTGAGCAACCAGTTCGCTAACCGAGTCGTCAATATCGACGCATACTCAACTGACGATCAGAACAACGCGACCCCCGATTCTTTCGAGGGACGCGCCGTCAACATCCTCGTGGTCGGAACCGACTCACGCAATGGCGCCAGCGGCGAGCTGGGCGCGGGCGACGCAGATGACGTCCCCGGCCTGCGCAACGACTCGACGATGGTGATTCACGTCAGTGCGGACCGCTCCCGCGTGCAGATCGTGTCCATCCCCCGTGACACACTGGTTGACATCCCCGCGTGCAAGCACCGTGACGGCACCACGAGCGAGCCGACCAGCGACGACATGTTTAACAACGCGATGGTCTACGGCGCGAACGGTGGCGACGATCCGGAGGACATCGCCCCCGGCATCGCCTGCGTGAAGTCGACCGTTGAAAAGCTCTCCGGCATGTCCATCGACGCCTTCATGGTCGTCGATTTCGCTGGCTTCATTAACATGATCGATGCGCTCGGCGGCATCTGGTTCAACATCCCCAAGCGCATCGACGACGATTCCGCCCAGCTCTACATCGACCCGGGCTGTTGGAAGCTGTCGGGCACTCACTCGCTGGCCTACATGCGCTCGCGCAAGGGACAGGGCGACGGTTCCGACATTTCGCGCATCGGCCGCCAGCAGCAACTGATTTCCGCGATGCTGCGTGAGCTGCAAGACAAGAACTACGTGACCGATCCCGGCGCGCTCATTAACTTCCTGCAGGCCGCGATTTCCGCCGTGAACGTCTCCGATAACCTCGGAAACGCCAGCTCGGATGCATCCCTGCTCATCAACGTGCTGCAAAAGGTGGATCGCACCAACATCCAGTTCGTCACCATGCCGGTCGAGGAACCCTCCTGGGATCCAAACCGCCGCATTCCGTCCGATCCGATGGCCCGCAACGTGTGGACCGCGTTGAAGAACGATCAGGCCCTGCCCGTGGGCACGACCTACACGGACGGCAACGGCGCGCAGCTCGTCGTCCCCGACCCGACCGCGACGACAGCTCCTTCGACGTCTGCTCCGACGCAGGATTCGACGACCGATCCCACGACCGATCCCGGCTCCGAGGAGACCACTACGGATAACACCGAGCAGTCTGCATCCGTCGCGAATAACGCGGCGAACGAGGAAGCCGCTAAGCAGACAGCCGCCACCTGCCCGCCGAAGGACCAATGAGCACTCCCCCCTCGTTTACACCGGATCCGAAACGACGCCGTCCCGCATCCGACGACGCCCACGTCGTCGGTGAAGAGGTGCGCGGCAGTGCCCCCACTCCCCCACCCGAGGCCCTGGCGCCGCAGATGTGGAGGATTTCGGAGGACGAGGCCGACGCCTCGCGCCCCCTGATGCCACGCACGCTGGACCAGCCGCAGCGCGACTCTCAGTCGATTTTCCCGCGCCGCACCCCCGTCCAGCGCCCGCCGTCGTTCCAGCCCGCATCGGCCTCCAACCCCCCGTCCTACGCGCCGGGCTCTGGCCGTTCCTCGGGCTCGAATACCTACGCGCCCTCCGGGAATGAGCCTCGTCAGGTGACGATCAATCGCGCCCAGGACATGCCCGCGCCCGCGCCCGCCGCTCCTCCAGCCCCGTCGGCTCCGGTGAGCGCGCCAAGGCGACGCAAGCGCCGCCACCCGATCTTGAAGACCCTGTGCCTCTTCCTGGTCATCATCCTGGCGTGGGGCGGCTTTCTCATGTGGGATGCCAACACGAACATGGGTCGCGTGAGCGCGCTGTCGGGCGCCGCCGATACGCCGGGTACGACCTACCTGCTGGCCGGCTCGGACTCGCGTGCGGACGGCGCTGTCAAGGACGGTTTCGATGAGTCCGAGCGCGCTGACTCGATCATGCTCGTCAACGTCGCCCCGAACGGCCAGACGGTTGCGCTCTCGATTCCCCGCGACACGTACGCGGAGATCCCGGGCGTCGGCTGGGACAAGATCAACGCCTCCTACGCTTATGGCGGGCCGCAGCTGCTCGTCGAAACCGTCGAAAAGCTGACGGGTCTGACGGTCGATCACTTCGTTCAGATCGGCATGGGCGCCGTGCCCGACATGGTGGATGCTGTCGGCGGCGTCGAGCTGTGCTACGACAACGACGCGGACGACCAGTATTCCGGCCTCAAGTGGACCGCGGGCTGCCACACGGTGGACGGCACGACTGCGCTGCAGTTCTCACGTATGCGCTACCAGGACCCCGAGGGCGACATCGGCCGCACGAAGCGTCAGCGCCAGGTGATTTCGAAGGTCATTTCCTCGGCGGCCTCGCCCTCAACCCTCATTAATCCCGCGAAGACCCTGCGCGTGGAGCGCGCGGGCTCCAAGTCTTTCACGGTTGACGAAGACTCCTCCGTCATCACGGTCGCGTCGCTCGTGTGGGCGCTGCGCTCCGCCTCGTCGAATCAGATGATGGGCGTCCCGCCGATCGAGTCGCTGAACTTTACAACGAACGCGGGAGCATCCGCTGTCCTGCTGCGCGATACGACCGCAGACGATTTCTTCGCCAAGCTGCGCGCCGGTACGCTGACGACGTCGGATCTCAACCAGGTCGACGGGATCTAACGCACTGCGCCCAGCATCGCGCTATCTACGTTCGACGATACAAGCACCGGCCTCGTTTCCTTCCAGGAACGAGGCCGGTGCTCTATCGGCGCCGACAGGTATTCAGGCGCCGGGGACGGTGATCGGGCGAGGACCCGCCTGCCAGCCTTCCCAGGCGGAGGTGAGGATCTCCTCGACCCCGTTGTTGGCCTTCCAGCCGAGGTCGACACCAATCGACAGCGGATCACCGATCAGCTTGGGCGGGTCGCCGGCGCGGCGGTCCAGCTCCTCAACGGGGAAGTCCCAGCCGATAACACGGCGCAGGCCGTCGATAATCTCGCGGACGGAGGTGCCCAAGCCGGTCCCCACGTTGTAGGTGTGATGGTCGGGCTGACGCCCCTCGGCCAGCACGTCGAGGGCCGCGATGTGTGCCTCCGCCAGATCCAGGACGTGGATGTAGTCGCGGATGCAGGTGCCGTCGGGGGTGTCGTAGTCAGTGCCGAAGATCTTGGCGCTCTCGCCTCGCTCAACGCGGTCCAGCACCATCGGGATCAGATTCATGACGGCGTCGTCGGCCAGGTCGGGCCACCCGGCACCCGCAACGTTGAAGTAGCGCAGGCCGATCCACTTCAAGTCCCAGGCGCGCTCGCAGTCAGCCATCAGCCATTCGCCGATCAGCTTCGTCTCGCCGTAGGGGTTGATGGGGTGACCGGCCATGTCCTCGGTGACCACAGGCAGCTCGGGAGTTCCGTACACTGCGGCCGAGGACGAGAAGATCATCTGGTCGACTCCGGCGTCCTCCATCGCCAGGAGAACGTTGGCCATTCCGCCAATGTTCTGCTGGTAGTACCAGGCGGGGCGTTCGACGGACTCGCCGACCTGCTTGCGCGCGGAGAAGTGGATGACGGCCGTGACGTCCTCGTCCACCATGAGGGTAGACAGCGCCGAGCGGGCTTCATCCAGCGTCACGTCAAGCTTCACGAGCTTGGCGTCGCCGACGCGCGATGCCTTACCACTCGACAGGTCGTCGACGACAACGACGCGATCCCCGCGCTGACGCAGGAGGCGGACAACATGCGCGCCGATGTAGCCGGCGCCGCCACAAACGAGAATGCTCATGGTTCCAGGATACGACGCACCGACCCCTTAGGGCTACCCGCACCGTGCTTGTGTTTGCGTTGCTCAGCGTGCCTCTGACACGCGTCGAGCGAGCGCCGCGCCCTTCGCACTGGCCACGTCGCGCAGGTCCTTCTGGAACGAACGCATCTGGGCACGCAGGCCCTCGGCGCGCTCGCCTTCGCCCGCACCGAGGATCCGTGCGGCGAGCAGGCCCGCGTTACGCGCACCCGCGATGGAGACGGTCGCGACGGGGACACCGGCGGGCATCTGGACGATGGAGTGCAGGGAGTCGACGCCGTCAAGGTGCTTGAGCGGCACAGGGACGCCGATGACGGGTAGCTCAGTGAGGGCTGCGAGCATGCCGGGCAGGTGGGCCGCTCCCCCAGCTCCGGCGATGATGACGCGCAGGCCGCGTGCCGAGGCGCTCCTCCCGTAGGCCACCATGTCCTCGGGCATGCGGTGGGCGGAGACGACGCCGACCTCGCAGGCGATGCCGAACTCCGCGAGCGCAGCAACGGCGGGCTCCATGGTCGGCCAGTCAGAGTCGGAACCCATGACGACGCCGACGATCGGATTATCGCCGGTGGCGGTCAGCTGGATGTCAAGGTCGGTAGTCACGGGCAGTCCTTTCGGGAGGGAACGAGGCCGGGGCACCTGGTCCCGCGGCCGTCAGTGGGTGGAAGGTTAGTCGGTGGGTGCGTCGCCCCGGAGAGCGGCGACTGCGGCCCGTGCCCGCTCAAGGGCGAGGGCGGGGTCCTGATCGACGACGGTGACGTGTCCGAGCTTGCGGCCGGGGCGCACTTCCTTGCCGTACAGGTGGACCTTCGCGCCCGCTCCCCCGGCCGCGAAGGCCGCTGCGAGGGCGCGCGCGGGCTGATCGTGAGCCGAGCCGAGGAGATTCACCATGACGGAGTGCGAGCCCGGAGCACGCAGATCGGTCGAGCCGAGCGGCAGATCGAGGACGGCGCGCAGGTGCTGCTCGAACTGGCTGGTGATCGCCCCGTCGATGGTCCAGTGCCCCGTATTATGAGGACGCATGGCGAGCTCGTTGACGAGGACGCGCTCGTCCGCACCCTCACCGACGACAAACATTTCGACGGCGAGGACGCCGGTAACTCCCAGCTCGGAGGCGATGCACTCGCCGATGCGGCGTGCCTCGGCGGCCGTCTCGGGTCGGATACCGACGGCGGGAGCGGTCACCTCGGCGCACACGCCGTCCACCTGCACGGTGGAGGCGACGGGCCACGAGGCAATCTCGCCCGACGGGGTGCGCGCCAGCAGAGCGGCCACCTCGCCCGTGAAGGGAACCAGGGCCTCGGCCAGGAGGGGACCATGCCCCCACCACGAGGCCACGTCCGCGGGGCTATGAGCGACAGCCACACCGTGCCCGTCGTAACCGCCGCGCGGCGTCTTGACGATGAGAGGCCAACCGATCGTGGCGCCGAACTCCTCCAGCTGGGATTCGTCCTCGACGCGGGCCCACGCGGGGCACGGAATACCCATCGCGGTCAGGCGCTCGCGCATGGCGAGCTTGTCCTGCGCGTAGAGCAGGGCGCTCGCCGGGGGCTGAACGGAGACGAGGCGCGCAGCCTCCTCCATGGTGGCCGCTGGAATGTGCTCGTGCTCGAAGGTGAGGACGTCCGCGCCGTCGATGAGCGCGCGGACCGCATCCAGGTCAGCGGGAGCCCCCGCCGCCTTATCAACCGTCACCTGCCCGGTCGACCCGTCGTCGGCCTCGACAAGTGCGCGCAGGTTGATTCCGAGCGCAATCGCGCTCTCCTGCATCATCCGTGCCAGCTGTCCGCCGCCAATGACGGCAACGGTGGGAGGTGTGCGCATCTCGTATTCCACTCCTTGAATCTATCGCGCCGCTAAAAGCGCCGCGAGCGGCGTCCCATGGACATGAGGGGTCCTTCAGGCATCACGCGGTCCGGGTCCAGCGATGCGGGAATCGCCGCAACCGACACCGTGAAAACGGGGGGCTTGTTCGTCTTCAGCTCGAGGCGGCCGCCCATAGCCTGCGCGAGGTCGTGGGCCAGGGCCAGGCCGATGCCCGTCGAGCCGTGTCCCGAGACACCTTTTTCGAAAATATCGGGGGCGAGGCTCTCATCGATGCCCTCGCCTTCGTCGCTCACCTCAATGACGACGCCGCGCTTGGATGTGCCCGCGTGCGCCCACACGCGCGTGGTCCCACCGCCGTAGCGCAGGGAGTTTTCAATGAGGGTGGCCAGGACCTGACCGAGCTTTCCAGCATCGGCGAGGATCGGGCGCTCAGCTTCGTCGAGGAATACGAGGGATCGTCCGGCGGCCTCGAACTGGTCCTCCCACTCCTCGCGGGCCGTGTTGAAGACCTCGAGAATGTGGATGGCCTCGGTCTGGCTGGTCTGTCGCCGCGAAACGTCCAGGAGCTCCGTCACGACGTTCGTCATGCGCTCAACCTGTTCGAGGCACGTGCGGGCTTCAGCGCGCACTTCATCCTCCGTGGAGATCAGTTCGATCTCCTCCAGGCGCATGGACAGCGCCGTCAGAGGGGTGCGCAGCTGGTGCGAGGCATCGGCGGCCGCCTGACGCTCAGCCGCGAGTCGGCCCGCCATACGTTCACCGGTGCGGGCCAGCTCCTCGGAGACCAGGTCGATTTCCTCAATGCCGGACTTCTCGACACGGGCGCGCACACCGCCCGAACCGATCTGCTCAGCCTGGGCGGCCAGGTAGATGAGGGGAGCGGACAGATCGCGCGACAGGGCACGCGCCATGAGCCAGCCGATCAGCATCGACAGGGCCATGCCAGCTCCGAAAAGCGAGCACGTCCACGCAATGCGCGACAGTGCCGCCGACGCGGATGAGGTGAGTTGGACGGAGATTCCGCTGGGGGACGAGGCGATGGCCGTCATGGTGCGGCCCGGTATGATCTTCGCGTTGGTGACGAGGTTCGCATCGGGAACCTTAATCCGATACGCGAGTTCGCCGCCCCGACTCTTCGCCTGATCGGTGACGAGCGACGCAAGGGTCGCGGGGTCGGTGCTCTCCCCCGCCGCCCACCTGCGTTCAACGCTCTGCAAGATCGACTGGGACTGGACCTCAAGGCCTCGCTGCTCGGAGGTCCAGATGGACGCCGACGCGAAAAACGCGCCGGGGAGTCCCATCAGAAGGCACACGACGGCGACGACCGAGACGATCATCCTCACCGCGCGTGCGCGCATGACGAGCCTCCCTCAGCGGCGTTCAGCGAGCGTTTTCGAAGCGGAAACCCATCCCGCGGACGGTCGTGATGTAGTGCGGGTCGGTCGCGTCGTCGCCGAGCTTGCGACGCAGCCACGACACGTGCATGTCGAGGGTCTTCGTGGAGCCGGTCGGATCCGAGCCCCAGACCTCGCGCATGAGGGTGTCGCGGGCGACGACGGATCCGGCCTCGCGTAGGAGGACGCGCAAGAGGTCGAATTCCTTGGCCGTCAGGCTCAGCTCGACGTCACCGACGAAAGCGCGGTGCGCGGCGACATCCATGCGAATATCCTGCGCGCGCAGCTCACCCTCGACGGGTTCCGCGGCCTGGCGGCGCAGGAGGGCGCGCACGCGGGCAAGAAGCTCGGCCAGACGGAACGGCTTCGTCACGTAGTCATCTGCACCGGCGTCGAGTCCGACGACCATGTCAACTTCGTCCGTGCGGGCGGTGAGGATCAGGATCGGGACTCGGTTGCCGGAGGAGCGGATCTCGCGAGCGACATCCAGGCCGTCCATGTCCGGCAGGCCGAGGTCCAGGACGACCAGATCAACGCCACGCACATCGGCGAGGGCCTCAGCGCCCGTCGCGTGTGCACGCACGTCGTAGCCCTCCCTGCCCAGTGCGCGGGCAAGGGGCTCAGAGATGGCCGGATCGTCTTCAACGAGGAGAACTGTAGTCACGCGTTCATCTTAGCAATTCCGAACCAAAACTTGCACCTTTCTTGACCCGTTATCCGGGCCAATCAGACACTCGTTCACACTGCGAGATGAACGTTAGTTGACAACGCTCGCGAGCAGGTACGGCGAGACCGGACCGAAGCCACGCAAGTCTGCGGTCGGGAACTCTTCGAGCTCATATCCGTCACCGACCTCGCCGGCCGCGATGGCGGCAGCCGTGGTCGGATCCGTCAGGATCTTGCCCACCGGCGCGATGTCCACGAGGCGAGATGCAAGGTTGACGGTGGGGCCGAAGACATCGCCCGAACGCGAGAACACATCGCCGCGCACGAACGAAGCGCGCACCGGCAGCATCTCATCATCAGCATTGAGGCGTTCAATCAGAGACGTGGCCACGCGCAGGCCGGTCGACAGGTCGTCCGCAATGTAGAGGACAGCATCGCCGATCATCTTGACGACGCGACCACCCTCCTCAATGACGGCGTTACGACTCTCTTCTTCGAAGCGCTCAATGAGCCCCACGAGAGCGTCACCGAGGATCGTCGAAGAGGACGTGTAGGACACCATGTCCACGAAGCCAAGGCAGCGGTTGAGCGGGAAACGATTATGGCGCTCCTCATGCCCGCGCTGGGAGACCTCGCGGTCGAAACGGGACAGCGCCGCCTCAAGCTGACGCCGCCACGCATAGGTGAACATCTCCTGGAAGACATCGATGTACTCACGCATATGGTCAAGCACGTACATGCGGGCAGTCGTGTCATCCAGCATGAAGCGACGCATCGAGTCCTCGACCAGGGCCTCGAACTGCCACAGAGCCAGACGGTCGGCCAGGTGAGCGTTCGCGCGCAGGAGGGAACGAGAGGTCGATGTATCAATGCCGCCCGATTCGACAAGCTCATGCCAGCGACTGAAAACATCCAGGTCGCGCTGCGAAAAAACCTTGTCATCGGCGGTAGGAGCCTGGAAGCCGAGGGCGATCCAGAAACGGAAGACGCGCTCGATAGGCGTATTCGTCGCCTCCGCAATGTCGCGGGCGGAATACGTCAGATGACCACCGAGCAGCTGAGGAACGTAGCTTGTTGCGGTCAGGTCATCAGGAGTTGCAGGGGACGAAGCCGCGCGCTCATCCATCGCAAATCCCTCCTCTTTGGGCTGACTCAACACCACATCAGCGGGTAACGGTATATCAGATCACTTTTCAAAGTCACATCGAGATTGTGACCTCGCACATTGACAATTGTAGTAGTCTGATGGGTTTTTCTCTAGAGAATTGCACGTTTACCTGCGAAAACCGAGATTCCTGCACCAAATTGCACCTTGTCTGTGCGCAGGAAGCACGTTGGGAGACAATGTCCTCATGCGCCTTGTTCTTGCCTCAGCATCCCCCGCCCGCCGCGCGACCCTCATTGCGGCGGGCATCACACCAATCGTTCATGTATCAACAGTTGACGAGGACGCCATCCTCGCCGCACTCCCCGGAGGTCGAGCCTTTTGCGGCGGCACAACCACCCCCGCCGACGAAGTCGCAGCGCTCGCAGCAGCCAAGTGCTCGGATGTCTGCGCCTCACTGAGCGCCCCGGACAAGGCTCCTGACCTTCCCGAGGGCGAGCCCGTCCTCGTCGTCGGCTGCGACTCAATGCTCGAGATCGGCGGCCAGATGCTCGGCAAGCCCCACACTCCCGACGTCGCACGCGAGCGCATCCGCGCCATGCGCCGCACGACCGCAACCCTGTGGACAGGCCACTGCGCGGCTATCCTCGCCCCGGCCTCGTCGAGGCACGAAGGCACAGCCGAGGAACGCACGGTAAGCGCAAGCCTCACCCGCTCCGCCTCGACCCAGGTGCACTTCGGGGACATCTCGGATGCCGAGATCGACGCATACGTGGCCACCGGCGAGCCCCTGCACGTTGCCGGTTCGTTTACGGTCGATGGGCTCGGCGGGCCCTTCATCGAGGGCGTAACAGGCGATTATCACTCGGTCGTCGGCATCTCCCTGCCCCTGCTGCGGTCCATGGCCACCGAGCTCGGCGTATTCTGGCCCCACCTGTGGGATGCGCCGCGCCCCTGAGTTTCAGCGCTTGTCCCCCTCCCATCGCCCCGTACTGTAGGGACATGGACAACAGCACTGCATGGGGCATCGGCCTCGCAACGATCACTCTGGACGGAACGACACTCGACACGTGGTACCCCGCCCCGCACCTGGGCGAGCCCGGCACCGACGAGGAACTGGCGACCTCGCTGTCCGTGCTGGAACGCGTCGATGACGCGCGCCGCGTGCGCACCGTCGTCGTGAACACGACGATTGACCTGCAAGAGGCCCCCGCCTCGACGGAGGACGCCTACCTGCGCCTGCACCTGCTCTCCCACCGCCTGGTGGCACCCAACACGATCAACCTGGACGGTATCTTCGCGGTGCTGCCCAACGTCGTGTGGACGGACGCCGGCCCGTGCGCTGTCGCAGACTTTGAGGCCACCCGCCTGCGCCTGCGCGCCCGTGACGGCCACCCCGTGACCGTGCAGGGCGTCGACAAGTTCCCGCCGATGGTCAACTACGTGCTGCCGACCGGCGTGCGCATTGCCGACGGCACGCGCGTGCGCCTGGGTGCCTACCTCTCCGAGGGAACGACCGTCATGCACGCCGGCTTCGTCAACTTCAACGCCGGCACGCTGGGCCGCTCGATGGTCGAGGGCCGCGTCTCGCAGGGCGTCGTCATCGGCGACGGCTCGGATGTGGGCGGCGGCGCCTCCACGATGGGCACTCTCTCGGGCGGCGGCAAGCAGCGCGTGCGCCTGGGCGAGCGCTGCCTCCTGGGCGCGAACTCGGGCCTGGGCATCGCTCTGGGCGACGACTGCGTGGTCGAGGCCGGCCTGTACGTGACCGCCGGCGCGAAGGTCACGCTCATTGATTCCTCCGGCGAGGCCGAGCCGCGCACGATTGCGGCCCGCGAGCTGTCGGGTGCGTCGAACATCCTGTTCCGCCGCAACTCCCAGACCGGCCGTATCGAGGCCATTGCCCGCGCGGGCGTGGTGGGCATCGAGCTCAACGACGCACTGCACGCGTCGAACTGAGTTTTCCTATCAACCAGGCCGGGGCCACCCGTGCGCAGTGTACGCGGGTGGCCCCGGCCTCGTTGTATCGACGCGTCTCTCAGCGCACGTTCCATGCCTCGCGGATGCGCTTCGCTGCGGCAGCCACGCGCTCGTCGGTGGCGGTCAGGGCCACGCGCACGCGCCCGTGGGCGGCCGTGCCGTAGAAGTCGCCGGGCGCCGCGAGAATGCCGAGGTCGGCCAGGTGGTTCACGAGCGCCCATGAGTCGGTCGGGTTGGCAGGGTCGGCGACCCACAGGTACAGGCCAGCGGCGCTGTCGGGGTCGACGTCGAGGCCAGCATCGGTCAGCGCATCGAGGAGGAGGGCACGACGCGCCGCATAGACGCCGCGCTGGCGCTCCACGTGCTCAGTGTCGCGGAGGGCGACCGCCATCGCGTGCTGAACCGGGGCGGGCACCATGAGCCCGGAGTGCTTGCGCACGCTCACGATGGGGGCGACCAGCGCGGGATCACCGTAGATGAGGGCGCCTCGGTAGCCCGCAAGATTCGACTGCTTGGACAGCGAGTACAGGACGAGGAGGCCGCTCGCGTCGCCGTCGCACACGTCCGTGTCGAGCAGAGAGGGCACGCCCTCGCTCACGTAGGGCTCCGACCAGGGCAGCGCCGCGTAGCACTCGTCGGAGACGACGACTGCGCCGTGGGCACGCGCCCAGGCGACGACCGCGCGCAGCTCGTCCTTGCTCATCACGTGGCCGTCGGGGTTGCCCGGGGAGTTCAGGTAGACGAGCGCGGCCTCGGGCCAGCGCTCGGGGTTCGTCGGATCCACGGCGACGGGCGTGGCACCCGCGAGCCGGGCACCGATGTCGTAGGTCGGGTAGGCAACCTCGGGCACGAGGACGGCGTCGCCCGCGCACACACCCAGGAGGGCGGGAATCCAGGCGACTGCTTCCTTCGATCCGATCGTGGGGACCACGCCGCCGCGGCCAACGTCGACCATGCCCCGTCGCTGTCCCCACGCAAGGATCGCATCGCGCACCTCGGTAGTGCCAATCACCGTCGGGTAGCCGTGCGCGTTGGATGCGTCGGCCAGGGCCTCGCGGATGAACGCGGGCGTATCGTCGACGGGTGTTCCGACGCTGAGATCGCAAATTCCCCCGGGATGGCCGGCCGCGCGCGCTTTTGCGGGTGCCAGCTGATCCCAGGGGAATTCGGGCAGGTCAAGGGGGCGGGGAAGGATCGTGGTCATACCCCTACCCTATCGACTGTCAGAGGTTTTCGGCCTTCCAGTCCTCATTCTGAGGCGGCAGCGCGGTGATCATCGAATCGTCGAAGTCCTGGACGCCGGTCTTCTGGGCGCCGCCGGGGCTGCCCAGCTCGTTGAAGAAGTCGGCGTTGGCGCGCAGATAGTCCGACCACTCATCGGGCAGGTCGTCCTCGTAGAAGATGGCCTCGGTCGGGCACACGGGCTCGCATGCGCCGCAGTCCACGCACTCCTCGGGGTGGATGTAGAGCGAACGGGCACCCTCGTAGATGCAGTCGACGGGGCACTCGTCCACGCATGCGCGATCCTTGACGT
>JAHYYD010000033.1 GCA_019425105.1 Actinomycetota bacterium | reverse complement strand
GTGGGCGATACTGGGATCGAACCAGTGACCTCTTCCGTGTGAAGGAAGCGCGCTACCCCTGCGCCAATCGCCCGAGGTGGGTACGGGATTCGAACCCGTGTATACGGCTTTGCAGGCCGCTGCCTCGCCTCTCGGCCAACCCACCACACCCAATGGGATCGAGTGGATTCCCGATTGAGAGCGGATGACGGGACTCGAACCCGCGACCCTCACCTTGGCAAGGTGATGCTCTACCAACTGAGCCACATCCGCGTGAACCGCATGTGCGGCCGGGCTAAAAGCCCACCGATCCTGTTACCAGGATGACCGTGGGCGATACTGGGATCGAACCAGTGACCTCTTCCGTGTCAGGGAAGCGCGCTCCCGCTGCGCCAATCGCCCGAGCGGATGACGGGACTCGAACCCGCGACCCTCACCTTGGCAAGGTGATGCTCTACCAACTGAGCCACATCCGCGTTTCTCAGAACGTCAACCGTTCTTCGCAACGGGTAAAACCTTAACAGACGATCCACCCAGAACGCAAAACCAAACAGCCGTTATCCAAGTCACATGATCATTTTTGCACGGTTTATCGCCCGTCTCGACATATTCGTGGGAGGCTTGACGGTATGGAAACGCGACCTGGCAAGGCCTACCCCCTGGGTGCCACATTTGACGGAACCGGTACGAACTTCGCGATCTACTCCTCGGTCGCGACGTCTGTGACGCTGTGTCTCTTGGATGATGATCTCAATGAAATGCGCATCCCCATGACGGAGGTCGACGCCTACGTGTGGCACGTCTACGTGCCGCAGGTGCGGGCCGGACAGCGCTACGGATACCGCATTGACGGCCCGTGGGATCCTCACAACGGTCTACGATGCGACGCCTCGAAGCTCCTCCTTGATCCCTACGCAAAGGCTATCGAGGGACAGCTGACCGATTCACTCGACCTCCTGTCCTATCAGGCCGACGATCCTCTCACTCTCAAGGGCGGTGATTCTGCCGACGCTACGATGCATTCCGTCGTGGTCAACCCCTTCTTCGACTGGGAAGGCGACCATAGCCCCGGCCACGATTACTCGGAGTCGATCATCTACGAGGCCCACATCAAGGGCATGACGATGCGCCACCCGGAAGTCCCGGAGGAACTGCGCGGAACGTACGCCGGCATGGCACATCCAGCGATCATCGAGCACCTAAAGAAGCTGGGCATCACCACGGTCGAGCTCATGCCGATCCAGCAGTTCACGAACGACACAACCCTGCAGGCGAAGGGGCTGTCGAACTACTGGGGCTACAACACGATCGGTTATTTTGCCCCGCATAATGGCTACGCGGCGACGAACGAACCGGGCGCACAGGTCTCCGAGTTCAAGGCAATGGTCAAGGCCCTGCACGCAGCCGACATTGAGGTCATCCTTGACGTCGTCTACAACCACACGGCAGAGGGTAACCACATGGGGCCAACCCTCTCCTTCCGCGGCATCGACAATCCCTCCTACTACCGCCTCGTCGACGGAGACCGCCAGCACTACTTCGATACGACGGGCACGGGCAACTCGCTCCTTATGAGTTCCCCCCAGGTCCTGCAACTCATCATGGATTCGCTGCGCTATTGGGTCACGGAGATGCACGTCGATGGTTTCCGCTTCGACCTAGCCTCCACCCTGGCCCGACAGTTCGCTGAGGTCGACCGCCTATCCGCCTTCTTCGATCTGATCCATCAGGATCCCGTGGTCTCACAGGTCAAGTTGATCGCTGAGCCCTGGGACGTGGGTTCAGACGGCTACCAGGTGGGCGGCTTTCCTCCCCTCTGGTCCGAGTGGAATGGCAGGTACCGCGATACGGTGCGCGACTTCTGGCGCGGAGAGTTCTCCTCGCTGCCCGACTTCGCCTCGCGCCTCGCGGGGTCGTCAGACCTCTACGGTTCGACGGGCCGCAAGCCCATGGCATCCATCAACTTCGTGGTTGCGCACGATGGCTTCACACTGCGTGACCTCGTGTCCTACAACGAGAAGCACAATGAGGCGAACCTCGAAGGCGGCGCGGATGGCGCGAACGACAACCGTTCATGGAACTGCGGCGCAGAGGGCGACACAGACGACCCAGACATCATCGAGTTGCGCTACCGACAGCAGCGCAACTTCCTGACGACCCTCGTGTTCTCCCAGGGCGTGCCCATGATCGCCCATGGTGATGAGCTCGGGCGCACCCAGCGCGGTAACAACAACGCGTACTGTCAGGACAATGAGATTTCGTGGATCAACTGGGATCTGGACGAGAACGATCACCAGTTGCTGCAATTTACCCGTCATCTCATCCACCTGCGTCGCGATCATCCGGTCATGCGTCGGCGTCGCTTCCTCGAAGGCCCGGCCCAGCGCGGTGGCGAGTCAGAGCTCGGTGAAATTGAGTGGTTCACCCCCGCCGGCACTCACATGACGGAAGAGGAATGGAACCAGCCGTGGGCGCGATCGACGATGGTGTTCTACAACGGCGATGCCATCCGCGAACCCGACGCGAACGGACGCCGGATCCTCGACGACGATTTCCTGCTTCTTCTGAACGCTGCTCCGGAGCCCGTCGATTTCACGCTCCCCGACACAAAGTACGGTCAAATCTGGCACACCGTCGTCGATACGGCGGGCGACGATGATCGCGCTGAGTATCACTCGGGCGACGTCGTGCACGTCAAGCCACGCACGTCGTTTATCCTGCGCAACCCGCGCGGGCTCTAGACGACCAATGCAGGCCGCCAACTTCCAGGTACGCGTACCGACTACTTATCGACCTGGGGGTTGGCGGCGCGTCTGGCCCAAAAGGCGTGTGGACACCCGTACGATTTGATTTGTGAATGAAAACGCGGTGCCCGAGGAGTTTATGCGGGCTCTGCTGTCCCTGCGACAGGCGGACCACCTGCCGCACATCCTCCTCGAGGAGGTCCCCCCACCTCGTCGTTTGGCCCCCTTTACGGCGGCGCTCGCGATGCGAACCACGGACGAGGACGAGGCCGGACAGCCCCTGTCGACTGGTCGTATGGTCATCCTGCACGACCCGGTGGAGCAGATCGGCTGGAACGGTACCTTCCGCATCGTCTCCCAGCTGCGCACCCAGATAGATGCTGAGATGATCGGCGACCCGATGCTGTCGGAGGGGATTTGGGGCTGGATGCTCGACTGCTTGGAGAGCGCAGGGGCAGGATTCCACGACATGACGGGGACGGTGACGCGTGAAATCAGTGAGGCCTTCGGCGGTCTCGAGCTTCGCGGATCATCGCTATTCGTCGAGGTCCGCGCGTCATGGACGCCGTACAGTGAGTATCTTGGTGAGCATCTGTCCGGCTGGGCGGATGTGATGCGTCGGACGGCAGGGATCGTGCCTGCCCGTCATCTCGAAGGAGTCTGAGTGCTGGTCAACAATGGCGGCGGCTTGCCGCAGGGCGATACGGATAATCCGGAGCTTATCGCGCAGCCGCGTGGGGGTACCCCCTCGGTCATTGATACCCAGAAGGAACTTGAGGTGGCGGCCCGCGCGTTGAGCGCCGGTTCAACCCCGATCGCCGTGGATGTTGAGCGAGCGCAGGGGTTCCGCTATGGCGCAGACCCCTACCTTGTCCAGATTCGGCGTGAGGACGTCGGCACGTTCCTCATCGATGCGCACGCACTACCGGACCTGTCTGTGCTTCAGAGAGGTGTGGAGGACGTGTGGCTCTTGCATGACTGCCTGCAGGATCTGCCGAATCTCCGCCAGGTTGGGCTCCGTCCCCCCGCTCTCTTTGACACTGAGATTGCCGCTCGCTTGATTGGCTTGGAGCGTTTCGGGCTGGCGGCTGTCGCAGAGCAGATTCTCGGCCTGGGCCTCGTGAAGGATCATCAGGCATCGGATTGGTCGGTGCGTCCCCTGCCGAAGGAGTGGCTGCGCTACGCCGCCCTCGATGTTGAGCTGCTGACGGAGCTCTACTATCGGCTCTCGAAGCGGCTCGATGAGATGGGCCGTTGGGAGTGGGCACAGCAGGAGTTCACCCACGCCCTGGCGGTCACTCCTCCCGCCCCTAAGCCGGATCGTTGGCGTTCGGTACCCGGCGCGGGCAAGATTCGGTCGCGCCGCGGCCTCGCGGTCCTTAAGGCCCTGTGGGAGACACGCGAGTCGATCGCTCAGCGCATCGACCTGAGTCCGGGGCGCCTCGTGCGTAATGCAGCGCTCGTGCGCGCGGCGTCGAATCCTCCGCGTAACAGGCGGGCCCTCATGAGCATCAGCGAGTTCCGCTCCCCCGTCGCCCGCCAGTACGAGGACGAGTGGATGCGCGCGCTCGCCAGTGTGGCCGCCATGACGGAGGATGAACTTCCGCCGAAGCGCAAACCCGTTCAGCCGGGCTCTATCCCGGAGCCCCGTCATTGGAACCGAATCGACGAGGCCTCGGCCGCACGCCTGGGAACGGTGCGCAACGCAGTCGCGTCCGTAGCGTCGAGTCTCGGGCTGGCACCCGAGGTTGTGCTCGCTCCCCAGGTACAGCGATACCTTGCATGGGCGCCCCTCGACCCGTCGCGCCCGTCCGGCGACGAGGTCGAAGAGCGCATGGTCAATCGCGGTGCACGCGACTGGCAGATCGACCTGACGCTCGATCCGATTTGCGACGCGCTCGGCGTCTGACCAAGGACCCGTTACCGGGCGGAGATATGCTCGAGTAGCTCGCGCACGGCGCTCTCGATGCCGTCGGCGTCGTAGCCGAAGCGGGCAATCATCGCTGCACGATCACCGTGCTCGGGGAATCCCTGCGGGACGCCGAGGCATCGTACGGGCACGCGCGCCTCCGCCAACGCATCGCGCAGCGACCAACCGAAACCGCCCTGGACGATGCCATCTTCGACGCTCACGACACAGTCGTACTCCCCCGCCAGCGACACCAGATCAGGCGAGATCGGGATCATCCACTGCGGATCCGCGACGGTCACGCTCACACCGTCGGCGGCCAGGCGGCGCGCGGCCTTGATCGCGTCGGGCGCACATGCCCCCGTACCGACGATGAGAACCCGATCGGATGAGGGATCCCCGGCCTCGTCGAAGAGAATATCCACTCCCCCGACGCTACGAAGCGCGGGCATGGGTTTTGGCAGAGAACCCTTGCGGTATCGGATGACGGTGGGTGCATCGTCAACGTCGAGCGCCTCACGCACACGTGAACGCAAGCTATCCTCGTCGCGGGGCGCGGCCAGGCGTAGGCCTGGGATCAGGGAACACATGGCAATATCCCACACGCCATTATGCGACGCACCGTCCGCACCCGTGACGCCGGCACGATCCAACACGAGCGTCACTCCCGCACGATGGAGAGCAACATCCATGAGGAGCTGGTCGAAACCACGGTTCAAGAACGTCGCATAGAGCGCGACAACGGGATGCGCACCCTCGTAGGCCATGCCAGCTGCGGAGGCGACGGCCTCTGCCTCGGCGATGCCGACGTCGATCACGCGACCCGGGTAGGCCTCGTGCATCGGACCCAAACCGACCGGGCGCATCATCGCCGCGGTAATGCCGACGATGTCGTCGCGCCTCGCCGCCTGAGCACAAATCTCATCGGCGAACACTCCGGTCCAGCCAAAACGCTCAGGAGCGACGGGCAGGCCGGTCTCCGGGTGGATCGGTCCAACCGCGTGGAAGCGATCTGCGATATCTTCCTCTGCGGGAGTGTATCCGCGCCCCTTCTCCGTGATCATATGAACGAGGACGGGCTCGCCCAGCGAACGCGCCCGGCGAAGCGCAGTCTCCACCGCAGAAATGTCATGACCGTTGACGGGCCCAATGTATTTGAGACCGAGGTCTTCGAACATCACCTGGGGAATGAGCGCATCCTTGATGCCGGACTTCAGGCCGTGCAACGCGTCGTAGGCCGCGCGGCCGGGCGTGCCGTGACTGAGGAGATGCTGTTTGCCCCAGGCCAGCGCCTTCTCGTAGCCTGCCGAGGTACGCAAAGCATCGAGATGATCGGCGAGGCCACCGATCGTCGGCGCATACGAGCGCCCATTGTCGTTCACCACGATCACGATGCGACGGTTCTTCGCCGTCGCAATGTTGTTGAGCGCCTCCCACGCGAGGCCGCCGGTCAACGCGCCATCGCCGATGACACCAACCGTCCACGTGCGGTTCCCCCGGCGGTGCTTTTCCCTCGAAATGCCATCGACCCACGCGATCGAGGAGGACGCATGCGAAGACTCAACGACGTCATGCTCAGATTCGGCGCGTGACGGATAGCCCGACAACCCGCCCGGCGAGCGCAGCGACGAGAAATCCTGACGGCCCGTCAGGAGCTTATGCACGTACGTCTGGTGACCCGTATCAAACACGATCGTGTCCTGCGGGGACCGGAACACCCGGTGCAACCCGATCGTTAGCTCAACGACCCCCAGGTTGGGGCCAAGGTGCCCACCCGTGCGGGACACGTTGTCGATGAGGAACGCACGAATCTCCGCCGCCAATTCGTCCAGCTGCGCGCGTTCCAGGCGACGCAGCTCCCGCGGTGCGCTGCAGCGCGACAGCAGGTCGCGCGACTCTCGTGTTCCAGACATACCAACCAGTGTAATTGCCGAAGCGTCTCACCTACAGATCAAAGTGCGTGTCAGCAGCCTTCGACCCGCGCAGGCGACAAGCGCGCGCACTAAGATAGATACCGTTGGCTCGCCGTACCGCTCAAGGAGGCACTATGTCCGTCACCGTCGCACCCCACGGCCTGTGGGAGTCCCCCATCTCGGGCGATTCCTTCACCGCCCGTTCGGTCACGCTTTCCCAGGTTCGTGTCGACGGACCCGATACCTACTGGGTTGAAGGACATCCACTCCAGGGCGGTCGCGGCACGTTGCTGCGCCGTCGTGCAACGGGCGAGACGGGTGAGGTTCTGCCCCTGATCGATGGTTCTCGCCTGCCCGACGTCGGCACACGCGTGCACGAGTACGGCGGTAAGGCGTATGCCGTTCACCATGGCGTCATTGTCTTCTCCGATCAGACCGATGGCCGCGTGTACGCCTTTGATACGGCCGATCCGCGCCGCGTCGTGCGCCCGCTCACGACCCTGTCGAAGGTCCGTTACGGCGACTTCTGGATCGCCGACGTGCGCGAACTCGTGTACGCAGTCGCCGAGGACCACTCAGCTCCGGGCGAACCCGTGAACAAGATCGTCGCCATTCCGCTCGATGGTTCCGCCGCCCGTAATGACAGCGCAATCATCACGGTGTTCGAGGGCACCGACTTCGCGCAGGCTCCCACGGTGTCCCCGGACGGCACGAAGATCGCCTGGATCACCTGGAACCACCCGAACATGCCGTGGACGTATTCCCAGCTGCGCGTCGCCTCCCTCACCTTCGAGGGCACCATCGACCAGGAGGTTATCCTGGTGGATCGCTCTGACGTGTGTGTCTACGAGCCGCGCTGGACCCTTGACGGTGACCTGATCCACGTCGACGATTCCTCCGGTTGGGCAAACCTCTACCGCACCCAGGGCTTCGTGTGGAAGGAAGGCGAGGACGCAAACGCGTGGACCTCCAGGCTGCGCACCCGTGCACTGCACCCCGGACACTGCGCGTTCTCGCACCCGCACTGGCAGCTCGGCCTACACTCCTACGACAACTACGACAACGACTACCTCGTGTGTTCGTGGACCGAGGAGCAGGTGTGGCACATCGGAACCGTTCGTATCGACAATGGCATGGCCGAGGAGTGGGCGACCGGCTGGTGGCCCATCGGCAACGTGGCAGCCGCTGACGGCCGTGTCGTTTTCCTTGCTGACTCCGCGACCCACACGCCGGCCATCATCGAAGTGTCGCGCGGCAAGACCAAGGTGCTTCGTCCGTCGTCGGAGGCCGAGGTCCCGACAGCGCTCGTCTCCACGGCCGAGATGCTGACGTGGAAGACCTCGGATGGCGAGGAGGCCCACGGCTTCTACTACGCGCCCGTGAACCCCGATTTCACCGCGCCTGAGGGCGAGCTTCCGCCCCTCATTGTGAACGTGCACGGCGGCCCGACCGAGGCAGCACGACCCGGCCTGCAGGTACCGTTCCAGTACTGGACCAGCCGCGGCTTCGCTGTTCTAGACGTGAATTTCCGCGGTTCGACCTCCTTCGGGCGTCCCTACCGTCAGCGTCTCAACGGCCACTGGGGCGTCATGGACGTTCAGGACTGCATCGACGGCGCCCAGTACCTCGTTGATCTGGGGCGCGTCGATCCCAAGCGGATCGCGATCCGCGGCCGTTCCTCCGGTGGCTTCACCGTACTCAACGCGCTGGCGTCCTCCGACGTGTTCACCGCTGGCGCGTCTTTCTCGGGCATCGCGGACCTGGCGAAGCTGGCCGAAACCAGCCACAAGTTTGAGTCGCACTACGACGACATTCTGCTCGGTACAGACGATAGGTCGGATCCGGTGTGGGCGCAGCGCTCGCCGATCAACCGAGTGTCTCACATCAAGGCACCCCTCATGCTCCTGCAGGGCACCGCAGACCCAGTGGTCCCCGCCTCGCAGGCCCAGGAAATGTACGACGCGCTGCGGGCGAACGGCAATGCTGTTGCCCTCAAGCTGTATCAGGGTGAGGGGCACCGCTTCCGCTCGGCCATCAACATCAAGGATGCATGGCAGTCGGAGCTGTCCTTCTACCGGACCATCTGGGGCATCGCCACTGACGCCCCCATTCACGTGGAGATCGCAAACCTGTGATACATACAGCACAGTCCCCGCAGTCAGAGGAACCGGCTGCGGGGACTCGCTTACGCGTCGGCCATGCGGTCGCCGCGCATCGTTCCCTGCTCGGCGTCGCCGCTGCACTCGTTGGCGGCGTCGTCGGCGCGGCAGCCGTCCTGTTTAACCTAGCGATTCGCGCATGGACCTGGGTGTCGACAGGTTTCGACGAGTACACGACCCACATCGGCCAGTCGCACGGCGTCTGGGGGTGGGCACCGTGGCTCTTTCTTCTCCTCTCCCCCGCTATCGCTGGTCTCCTCTACGGACCGCTGATCCAGCGCTTCGCGCCTTCCGCGAAGGGCCACGGCATCCCCGAGGTGATGCTCGCTGTGCGTCGTAAGGGTGGGCGCATCCCGGGACGCGTTGCGATCGTGAAGATCCTTGCGTCGGCACTGACTATCGGCTCGGGTGGGTCCGCCGGCCGCGAGGGCCCAATCGTTCAGGTCGGAGCGTCGCTGGGTTCCACTATTGCCTCGTGGCTGCATATGCCCGTCTCCCGCGTGGTGTTGCTGGCCTCGTGCGGGTCGGCGGCCGGCATCGCGGCCACGTTCCATGCGCCTCTCGCGGGTGCCGTCTTCGCTCTTGAGGTTATTCTCGTCGAATTCACGGCCGAGACCTTTGGTTTCGTCGTCCTCTCAGCCGTCACGTCGTCGGTGGTTGCGCGTCTCCTCCAGGGCGACGAGATGGTCGTGCGCGTCGCCGACAACCTGACGTTCGCGTCGATGTCGGACATGTGGTGGGTTGCTGTTCTCGGTCTCATCGCTGGCCTGTGCGGCTTGGGTTTCTCGAAGCTCCTGTATGCCTCAGAGGACGCGATTGACTGGGTGTGGGCACGCACGCATCTACCCGAGTGGGCGCGTCCGGGTGTCCTCGGTCTCGCCCTCGGCGTGGCTCTCGTGGCGTTCCCGTACATGTACGGTTCGGGATATCCGCTGGAGGAGGAGGCGATCGCCGGAAACTTCTCGATCGCATTTCTTCTTGCCCTCATGCTGGGGCGCGCCGTCTACACGTCGTTCACGATCGGTATGGGTGGTTCGGGCGGCGTCTTTGCCCCTACGCTCTTCATCGGCGCCATGGCTGGTGCGGCCTTCGGGAACATCGTCTCTCCGCTCTCGGATTCTCCCGTTGGTGTTTTTGCCGTGGTCGGCATGGGTGCCGCTTTCGCGGGCGCCGCACGTGCCCCCATGACGGCCGTGCTCATCATCGTGGAGATGACCGGTCAGTTCTCGCTCATCCTGCCGATGATGCTCGCGGTCGTGATCGCGACGGGCGCGTCGCGTTTCCTCACGCGCGCGACGATCTACACGGAGAAGCTGCGCCGCCGCGGTGACGTGCTTGACGACCCGGTCGAGGGCACTCTGCTGGGTACCCGCGCGGCGTCCGAGTGGATGCTGGAGGCCCCCGAGACGCTGGTTTCGACAACGAGTGCGGCATCCGCGATCGCCGCCCTGCGCCGCACGAGGGAGACGGTCCTGCCCGTTGTGTCGGAGAAAGGGCGGTTCGTCGGCCTCGTGTCCTCGCTGCGCCTGGCTGAGATGACGCAGCAGGATGGTTCTCTGGATGCTCCCCTGGCAGATTTGCCTCTCATCGACGAGGCCGTGGCTGCCTCCGCTCCTCCGTCCGAGGTTCTCGGGGCGCTGCGGCGTACCGGCTTGCAGGCTCTGCCGGTCGTGGACGTTGATCGACGTGTCGTTGGCTGGGTGTCCGAGCGCGATCTGGTGGATCGCATGTACCGCGATCAGCGCCGTGCTATTGAGGCGCGCACGCAGACGTCGTGGGGCTCGCGCATGCTTGAGCGCAGGAAGAACAACTAGCGGCGAGAACCCGATACCTGCCGACCACACAGTGCGACACAGCTCAGCCGGACTGCGCACAAAATCCGCATGCAATTCCCACAACGGCGGTGTCAGTTCATATCAGACTGATGCGGTTGGTAAGGGAATTGCATGCGGAATTGTAGAGAAAAGTAGCTGTCGTCAGCGGCTCAGGACCGACACCATCTCCACGTGGTGGGTGTGCGGGAAGAGGTCCCACGCCTGCAGTGATTCGAGCTCGTATCCGGCCTCGGTGAGGGTGCGCAGGTCGCGTGCGCCCGCTGCCGGGTCGCAGGACACCAGGACGACGCGAGGAGCACCCGTGGCAGCGATCGCCTCGCACACCTCGGCACCGGCGCCGGCACGCGGCGGGTCCGCCACGACCACGTCGGGCACAGCGCCGAGCTGGCCGGACAGATCGACGACACCCTCGCGATCCACGTTTCCGGCGAACGCATCCACCCAATCGAAGGCTGCAAGGTTCTCGCCCGCGTCACGCACGGCCGCCTCGTCACCCTCGAGCGTCACGACGCGCCCGGTCTCGCCGACGGCGCGTGCGAGCGGCACGGAGAATAGGCCGGCACCCGAGTATAGCTCCATGACCGCACGGCCAGCCCCGGCCTCGTCCGATCCGAACGCAGCAGCAAGCACAGCGTTGGCGAGCACCTCGGCGCCGCGCACGTGGGTCTGCCAAAAACCGGAGGGACGCACGTCATACGACTCGACGCCGCAGCCGACGGGCACGTTCCAACGCAAGACGTCGGCGTCAATACGCTCGCCGTCCGCGGCGTAGGTGTCATCGCCGATCAGGACGACGGGATCACCACCGGACGGGGCGACAGCGCGCACCCGATCCCCCGGCTTCCACAGTCGACGCCACGGAGAATCCGCGTCGAACAGGCCGAGCTCACGGATCCCTGGAACAGCCAGCGGCATATCATCGAGTGCGATCACCCGGCGGCCGCGGAACTCGTGCATGCCTGCGCGACCATCCGCATCGATGACGACGTCGATGCGCGAGCGGCGACCGGTCAACGGATCGTGCGGCTCCTCGTCGCCAGGCGCAGGTGCGACGTACACTCCCCCGAGGGCATCCACGGCCTCGGCCAGGGCCTCGCCACCCACCCGACGCAGCTGCCCGGCGATCACGCGAGACTTCCACTCACGCTGCGCGGCCGGGGTCAGATGACCGAGCTCCCCACCACCGACACCGCCCGGTCCGGCCTGTGGCCACACGGACTCCACGCGATCAGGCGAGGGCTCCAGAATCTCCACAGCGTCCGCCCACGCGAGCTTGTTCTGAACGGCGGTGACCCTTGCACGGACCACCTCACCGGGTGCCGCGTGGCGCACGAAGACGACGCGCCCGCTCTCGTCGCGGGCGACGCACGCCCCACCGTGTGCGGGTTCGCCGACGGTGAGCTGGAGGATCTCACCAATCCCCTCGCGCGCACGCGCAGAAGCGTGACGACGACGCGGGGAGGGACGGCGACGGGACGAACGGGGGCTCATGCACTCTCCTCAGGGGTGGCGTCCCCGCTGGCCGTGCCGGGCTGTTCAGTACGGGCATTCGACTCACTCGGCGCCGATGCCCCGACGCGCAAGAACGGGTCGTTGACACGCTGGCGGCCCTCGACGATATCGTCCTCGCCGAGCTGCCACGGCACGATCGTAATAACGACACCCGGAACGGTCAGCAGCGCGGCACGCAGGCGCAGCGCCGACTGGTTGTGGACGAAGTTTTCCCACCAGTGGGTCACGAGGAACTGGGGCATGTAGACGACGAGCATCTCCGTGGGCATCGCGCGTCGGCGGCCGCGCACGTACTGCAGGATCACCGATGAGATGTCACGGTAGGGCGCAGACAGCAAGGTCAGCGGCACGGGAACGCCGGAAGCCTTCCACTGGCGCAGAATCTTGTTTTCCTCCTCGTCATCCGCGACGACGGAGACGAGCTCGATCGACGTCGGCGAGGACGCGCGAGCCGCCGCGATCGCTCGCATAGCGGGGCGCGACAGGGAGGACACGAGGACGAGGGCACGCACGCGGGTCGGCAGGGCGCGGCGCGCGTTCCAGTCGTCCACGCGCAGCTGCGTGCGTACGGTTTCATAGTGGTGGTGAATCGAAATCTGGACGCCAAACGCGACCGCTATCATGAGCAGAGTAATCCACGCGCCGTGCGTGAACTTCGTGGCCAACACGATGAGCAGCACGATGCCGGTCATCATAAAGCCGACAATGTTAACGGCGCGCGAGCGCAGGACGGCCATGCGCGCCTGGCCGGACTGGCGAGAACGCAGCTGCCTGTTCCAGTGCTTGATCATGCCCAGCTGCGAGAGCGTGAAGGAAATGAAGACACCAACGACGTAGAGCTGGATGAGGCGCGTCGTCTGTGCCTGGAAACCAACGATGAGTGCGACTGCCGCAACGGTGAGAACCACGATGCCGTTCGAATAGGACAGGCGGTCGCCACGGCGCACCATCTGGTGAGGCAGGAACGAGTCGCGAGACAGGACCGAGGCCAGCGTCGGGAATCCGTTGAACGCCGTGTTACCGGCGAGAACCAGGATGAAGCCGGTGACGACGGTGATCAGAATGAACAGGATCGACCCTTGTCCGAACACGGCCGACGCAATCTGAGAGATCGCCGGTTCGATCGGCGTTTTCTCCGGGACGGGCGCGCCCTGATAGGTCAGCTGGCTCGCCGCGTCGTCAACGATTTTCACGCCGGTCGCACGGGCCAGCACGAGGATCGAGAGCATCATCGAAGCCGCGATGAGGCCGAGCATCGCCAGCGTGGTGGCCGCGTTGCGCGACTTGGGGCGGCGGAACATCGGCACGCCGTTAGAGATCGCCTCGACGCCGGTGAGGGCCGCGCAACCCGACGAGAAGGCGCGCATGAGGAGGAAAGCGCCCGCGAGTCCGGCGAGGCCGTCCGCGTGAGCGGGGGCAGCAACGAGGTCGTAGGCGGCCGTCGGAGCCGCGCCCAGATGCCCGGTTGCCATCTTCGCGAAACCGACGACGACCATGAGGCCGATCGCGCCCATGTACAGGTAGGTGGGCACGGCAAACGCGCCACCGGCCTCGCGTGTACCGCGCAGGTTCAGAGTCGCCAGAATAATGACGAGCGCCACCGCGATGGGAACCTCGTGGCCGAGGAGAGCGGGGACTGCCGTCGTGATGTAGTTGGCGCCCGACGAAATCGAGACCGCAACGGTGAGGATGTAGTCGACCAACAAGGCCGAGGCGACGAGTAGCCCCCACGACCGACCCAAGTTCGTGGTCACAACCTCGTAGTCGCCGCCACCTGAGGGGTAGGCGTGAACCGTCTGGCGGTAGGACGCGACCACGACAGCCAACACAAGAGCAACAACAACGCCCACCCAGACCGACTGAAGGGCGGCCATGGATCCGGCGAGCGCAAGCGTCAGGAGGACTTCATCGGGCGCGTAGGCGACCGACGAGAGCGCATCCGACGCGAAGATCGGCAGAGCGATACGTTTGGGGAGAAGCTGGTGGCCCATCGCGTCCGATCGCATCGGGCGTCCGATGAGCACGCGCTTTGCGTAGGCCAACAAGTTCGTCACGAAAAGCAAGCGTAGTCCACCTTGCCTGGCTGTGAGAACGTCGAAACGTCACGCATGGCTATTACGCCGGGACCGGAGTAGTTTGGTAGTCGTGCACTTTGTGATCATGGGTTGCGGGCGCGTCGGTGCCCGCCTTGCATCGACGTTGGACGCTGCGGGTCATTCCGTGGCGGTTATTGACCAGGATTCCAAGGCTTTCTCTCGCCTGTC
>JAHYYD010000322.1 GCA_019425105.1 Actinomycetota bacterium | reverse complement strand
CCGATGGCCGTCGTGCTGACGGCCTGCCCGTTCACTGAGCCGGGCGCCCCCGACGACCTGGCCCTCGAGCTGCGCCGCGGCATCGTCGAGCGCGTGTTCGAGCGGACGGCGACCGGCTTTGCCACCTGGTCACTGGAGAGCGATCCCGAGGATCCTCTGCGCCTGACTGTCTATATTCGACGGCTTGATGAGGCGAATCCGAAGCCGCTGTCGACGACCCTTCACTTCTTTGGTGGCGCGGCCGAGGCCGCCGGTGGGTACATGCGCGAACTGCCCTCCGCTGAGACTCCCGCGACTCTGGGCGAACTCATCGATCAGCTCAGCTCAGAGGGCCCTGAGCTGGCGCGAATCCTCGCTGTGTCGAGCTATCTGGTCAACGAGCGCTCCGCTCGTCTGGACGCCGAGCTCGCGCCCGGCGCGCGTGTCGACGTCCTGCCTCCCTTCGCTGGCGGGTGAGACTTTTTAGTCATTTGTGTGGGGCGGTCAGGGTTGTAAAATAATCCTGACCGCCCCCGCCTAAGATGAAGGGGAAGGCACTCCCGTCCCTGGAGGATCCCATGTCAGCTGAGATTGCAACCGGCATCACCGATGAACCGCTGGATACCGGCGCGCTGATTAATAGCGCACGTCGGGATACGTGTGGTGCTGTGGCGTCCTTTGTTGGGGTGGTGCGTAACCATGACGGCGGAGAGAGCGTGGATGCGATCGAGTATTCTTCGCACCCGTCGTCGCAGCAGATTCTGCGGGATATCGTCATGGAATTTAAGGATCGTCCGGGCGTGCATTGCATCGTCGCGTGGCACCGCGTGGGGCATCTGGAGATCGGTGAGGATGCGATGGTTGTCGCCGTCGCCGCAGAGCATCGTGCGCAGGCATTCCGCGCGGTTGAGGCCATTGTCGAGGATGTGAAGGCGAAGCTCCCGATCTGGAAGAAGCAGGAATTGACTGACGGTTCTCACAACTGGTCGGGTCTGTGAGATGACGATCGGCGATCCTTTCTCCCGCGATGCGGCCGTTTCGGGGCGCGCCGTCGCGCTTCCGCTGATCAATCAGCCCGTCCCGTACGAGGCCGGGGATCCCGCGCTGGAGCGTTTCCGTCGCAATTGGCTAGTCTCCGGCATTGGCGAGGCCGGCCAGGCGCGCCTGGCTGCCGCGCGCGTGCTCGTGGTGGGCGCGGGCGGCCTCGGCTCTCCCGTTCTCCTGTACCTGACGGCGGCGGGCGTCGGCACGATCGGCATCTGCGATTCTGACGTGGTTGAGGTCTCGAATCTTCAGCGTCAGCTCCTGCATGGCGAGGGTGACGTGGGGGATCCGAAGCCGGACTCCGCGGTGCGTCACCTGAGCGGGCTGAACTCATCGGTGCATTTTGAGCGCTACGGGCACGTGACCCGCGAGTGGTTGGACGAGCATGGTCGCGAGTGGGACCTGATCGTCGAGTGCACGGATAGCTTTGATGCGAAGTACCTGGTCGCGGACTACTGCGCGGATTCTGGCGTTCCGCTGGTGTGGGGCACGGG
>JAHYYD010000321.1 GCA_019425105.1 Actinomycetota bacterium | reverse complement strand
CGCGGCTCGCGCAGGGACAGGCCGCGGTAGCGGTTGATGGCGGCACCCACGTCGATGAGGCGCGGGCGCGCCAGGAACGCCGGGTAGGGGCGGGCGCCGAACTTGCAGACGGCGTCCAGGCCTTCGGAGGCGAGGCGTCGGCCGAGCTTGGCCATGAGGTCGGGCATGGACTGTTTGCCGGCCATCTCCTCGAGGACGCCGCACACGCACCAGGCGATGGCCTCGGCCTGCCCGGGGTCGACGACAGCGGCGACGTCGGAAATGTCGACGGTCGACCGGTCGATGGTCAGCACGGTCGTGCCCGAGGCCTTGGTGCGCGGGCGGTCCACGCGGGCCTTCACGGCGGGCACGCGGGGTGCCGCCTCCCAGCTGGTGGGGGCGTCGGTGCGGGGGCGCGGCAGGTCGGCGACGACCTCGCGTGCGCGGGAGGTGACGTCGAGGCAGTGGTAGTTGTCCATCATGAGGACCCGGTCGGCGGCGTCAAGGAAGGCGCCGGAGCCGCCGACGACCATGATGAGGGAGACCCCGGCCTCGGTGAGGGAGGTGACGCGGTCGACGAGGGGCGTGATGGGTTCCTTCTCGGCGGCGACGAGGTCGCGCATGCGCGTGTCGCGGATGAGGAGGTTGGTCGCGGAGGTGTCTTCGTCGATGAGGAGAGTGCGTGCGCCCAGCTCGAGGGATTCGATAATGGAGGCGGCCTGCGAGGTGGAGCCGGAGGCGTTCTCGGTGGAAAACGACGTGGTGTCGGCGCCGCCGGGCAGGTGGGTGATGAACGGTGAGATGTCGACGCCGGTGACGGCTCGCCCGTCGGCGGCGCGCACCTTCGTGGCGGTGGGGTCGGTGGCGACGAGTTCGCGGCCGTCGCCGGGGATGTGCGCGTAGACGCCTTGGGCGATGGCCTCAAGGAGCGTGGATTTGCCGTGGTAGCCGCCGCCGACGATGAGGGTCAGGCCCGGGGGGATCGCCATGCCGGACACCTCGCCGGCGTGGGGCAGGGTGACGGTGGCGCGCAGGGACTCGGGGGCGGAAAAGGCGACGACGCCGTCGCCGGTCAGCGGCGTTTCGGAGATGCCGGAGCGGCGCGCCAGCAGGGCGTCGTCGGCGACGAAGGACACCCACCCGCGCTCCTCGAGGATCCCCTGGAGGGCGCGGTAGTCCTCGTAGGCGGCGACGTGGGCGAGGAGGCGGGAGCGCTTGCGGGTCGTGTCCGGGTCCTCGGACACGAAGTCGAAGCAGTCCATGACGATGTTGGGCACGTCCACGTCGAAGAGGCGGGCGGCGCTCTTGCCGAGGATCGTGCGTCCGCGGGCGGGGAGCTTGACCTGGAAGCGGACCTCGACGCGGTCGGGCAGGACGGTGGCGTAGGAGCGCTGGAGGATGAGGGCGCCGGCGCGGGCGATCGACACGTCGCGCGCTCCCCGGGCGCGGATGGCCTCGTCGAAGGAGCGGGCAATAAAGTCCGCGGCGGCCAGGCGCGCGTCGGACGAGGCCAGGGCGGCCTCGGGCAGTCCCATGGCCTCGGGCGT
>JAHYYD010000320.1:1426-1531 GCA_019425105.1 Actinomycetota bacterium | reverse complement strand
GGGCCTGCTGTCGATGCACTCGGCGCGCGAGATGAGCCACGTGGATGACCTCCTCACGCTCTCCCAGGTGCTTGAGGCGTACTGGCGCGGTGCGTGAGCACCCGG
>JAHYYD010000320.1:0-1326 GCA_019425105.1 Actinomycetota bacterium | reverse complement strand
ACCGCCCGCGCGCGGCAAGCCCGAAGGGTGACGCCGTGCGCGCGGCACCCGCAGCGCGGTGCGTGAGCACCCGGACCGCCCGCGCGCGGCAAGCCCGAAGGGTGACGCCGTGCGCGCGGCACCCGCAGCACGACGCCTAAATCGGGCCCCATAGCGGCGCGTGAGCGCATGAAGATACCCGGGCCTCGTCGATCCACAGACGAGGCCCGGGTTCTTTGCTTTGTCAGGGTGCGCTCAGAGAGCGGCGACTGCGGTGACAGTGACGGGCACGTTGCCGCGTGTGGCCTTGGAGTAGGGGCACAGCTCGTGGGCGCGGTCGGCGAGGGCCTGGGCGCGGTCGAGCGGGGCGCCGGGGATGAACACCTTGATGTCGGCGGTCAGGGCGAAGGAGTCGCCTTCGGGACCCAGACCGATCGTGGTGCGCACGACGGAATCGGTGGTGTCGATGCCCATTTCTTTGGCGGCCAGGCCCATGGCACCCTGGAAGCAGGCGCCGTAGCCCATGGCGAAGAGGGCTTCGGGGTTGGCGCCGTCGCCGGGGCCGCCCAGTTCCTTGGGGGCGCGCATGATGTGGGTGATGCCGAGCGCGGGGACGGAGGAGGTGCCGGCGCGGCCGCCCGTGGAGTCGGCGGTGACGGAGTATGCGATCTTGCTAGGAGTATTCATGCCCCTATTTCACCACTAGGACTTCAGTCCCGCAAGGGGTTTGACACAAAGACAAGTAATTCCGCGCGCTCAGGGACGAGGCCGGGGCACGCCCGCAGGTCACGCGGCCTCAGGCGGTGAGGAAGTCGGCCTCGGGGCGGGCGCTCAGCGCCTTGGCGACGGCGCGGCGGAAGCGGTCGTTCATGGGCGGGAGCTGGTCGCCGCGGAAGAACGCGGTCTCGCTGTTTTCGCCGTCGGCGGGGTTGGGGTCGCCGCTCACCCACTGCGCCGCGAAGGCGACGTCCAGGTAGGTGGTGACATCTCCGTTGTCATAGGTGACGGGGCCGACAACCTCGACGGAGAGGAGGCGGCGCACCTCGATGCGCACGTCGGCTTCCTCGAGCGCCTCGCGGGCGGCCGCGACGGCGGGCTCCTCACCCGGGTCGACGATGCCGGTCACGGGGGTCCAGGCGCCGTTATCGGAGCGGCGCACGCACAGGATTTCGACGGCCTCGGGCGCGATGGGCCGCTGCCAGTCGATGGGCGCGCAGCCCGAGGCCGGGCGGAGGATGACGACGGTCGTGCCGGGCATCCACAGGGGCGCGTGGCCGACGTGTCGGCGCAGCTCGAGGACGAAGTCGGGGGTAGCCATGGCCCTAGTCTACGGCGCTCACAGGAAGG
>JAHYYD010000032.1 GCA_019425105.1 Actinomycetota bacterium | reverse complement strand
GACGCCCGCGTGGGTGCCCGAGGCCTGGCCGTGTCCGGCGGCGAGGCCCAGCGCATCGCGATCGCCCGCGCCTTCCTGAAGAACGCGTCGATCATGATCCTGGACGAGCCCACCGCCCACGTCGACCTGGCCTCCGAGCGCGAGATCCTCGCCTCCCTGGAGACCGTGTGTGCCGGGCGCACGACCCTGACGATCTCTCACCGAGACGCCACCATCAAGGGTGCCGACCGCGTCGCGACCCTGCAGGAAGGAACGATCCGATGACCCGCAGGCAACTGTCTCTTCGACTCCTGTCGATCACGCGGCGCGTCCTGCCGCCCCTCGCGGCCTCCATCGCCGCCCGCATCGTCTTCCTGATGATTGGCATCGCCCTGTTCGCCCTGGGCGGCTGGGCCGTCGCCGGCCTCGCGTCGGGGGAGAGCGCGTGGGGCATCGCCCTGATCATCGCCTGCGCCATCGGCCTGAGCCTGCTCAAGGGCCTGGCCCGCTACCTCGAGCAGTTCGCCGGTCACTTCGTGGCCTTCCACTGCCTGGCGATGCTGCGCAACTACTTCTACGACCAGCTCGAGCCCCAGGCTCCCGCGGGTACGGATCGCCTGGATTCGGGCGACATCATGAACCGCGTGACGAAGGACATCGACCGCGTCGAGGTCTTCTTCGCCCACACGCTCGCCCCCGTCACAGCGGCCATCATCGTCCCGATTCTGTCGATCGTGTGGATGGGCACCGCGGTGTCCTGGACGCTGGCCGCCGTGCTGGCGCCCTTCCTCTTGATCGTCGGCGCGGTCATTCCCTTCCTGGGTTCCGGCTCCACCGCCTGCGCGGCCCGCGAGCTGCGCGAGGCCCGCGGCGCGATTGCCGCCCACGTGACCGACTCGGTGCAGGGCGTGCGCGAGGTCCTCGCCTTTGGGGCGCAGGATCGCCGCGAGGCCGAGATGAGCGCGATCGAGGAGCGCATCTCTTCGGGTCTTGGTACCCAGGGCCGCTGGATCGCGCTGCGCCGAGGCCTCAACCAAGCTGCGGTCGCCCTCGGTATCGTCACGGTCGCCATGGTCGCGGGCTCGAACGTGCTCGCCGAAACGCTCACGCTGCCCCAGGCGGGCCTCGCCCTCGGTATCGCGATGGGTTCCTTCGGCCCGGTTCTCGCGGTCGAGGAGTTCGCCGCGGACCTGGATCAGGCCTTCGCCTCGGCCGCCCGCGTCTTCTCGATCACCGACCGCGCGCCCGTCGTCGCCGACCCGGCCGACCCCAAGCCCCTGACCCCCGGCGACATCGAGATTACCGACGTGACCTTCTCCTACCCGACGGACGAGGACGCGCCTGCGCCCGCCCCCACCGTCCTGGACGGCGTCAGTATCCACATCCCCGCCGGGAAGCGCACCGCCATCGTGGGCGCCTCCGGCTCGGGCAAGTCGACGCTGGCCTCGCTGCTGACCCGCACGTGGGACCCGGCCTCGGGCACCGTCACCATCGGCGGAACGAACGTGGCCGAGGTGTCTTTGCACGACCTGCGCGCGACGGTCGCCTCCGCCCCCCAGCGCCCCTACCTGTTCAACGACACGCTGCGCGCCAACCTGCTGCTCGCCGCGCCCGACGCGAGCGAGGCTGACCTGGAGCGCGCGCTGGAGGCCGTGGACCTCACCGACTGGCTGGCCACGGAAAAGGACGGCCTGGATACCGCTGTTGGCGACATGGGCGAGCGCCTCTCGGGCGGCCAGCGTCAGCGACTGGCCCTGGCCCGCGCGCTCCTGCGAGACGCCCCGATCTACGTGTTCGACGAGGCGACGAGTCAGGTCGACCCGGCCACCGAGGCGCGCGTGCGTGAGGGCATCGCCCGCGTCGCGAAGGGCCGTACGATTGTCGAGATCGCCCACCGCATCAGCGCCGTGCGTGATGCCGACCAGATCATTGTCATGGACGCGGGCCGCGTCGTGGAGACCGGCACCTACGCCGAGCTCCGTGCGCGCGGCGGGGCGCTTGCTGCCCTCGAGGCGCGCGAAACTGCTGCTCAACCCAACGCCTAAGTGACGCGCGCGCGCGGGGGATGGGGCCACGGCCTCGTCCCTCGCGTGTTTGAGCGCCCGATACCGATAGGATTCGACCTATGGAAAGACTGATCGGCTGGACGAAAGCTGACGCGTGGGGCTCCACGAACGCGATCCCCGAGTTCCTGGGGGCCGCCGCCGGGGACGACCCGGTGTCCGAGGTGTGGTTTGGCGCCCACCCGGACGGACCGACACTGCTCACGGGCGGGCAGACCCTTGCCGAGCACATCGGCGAGGACCCCAAGCGAGCCCTCGGCGGAGGCCTGCTCTACGCGTTCGGACCGACACTGCCGTACCTGGCGAAGATCATCGCCCCCGCCCAGACCCTGAGCCTGCAGGTGCACCCGACGAAGGAGATCGCGCGCGAGGGCTACCTCCGCGAGGAGGTCCTGGGGATTGAGCGCACGGACACGCGCCGCGTCTACCGGGACATGAACCACAAGCCCGAGATGATCTACGCGCTCACCGAGTTCAGCGCGCTCGTGGGCTTTCGCGTGCCGCGTAAGGCCCGCCAGCTCCTCGTCGGCCTGGAGGGCGAGCTCGCCGACCGCCTGCGTCACCGCCTCAAGCTGTCCACCGTGCGCGGGGGCCTGCGCTCCCTGGCGACCTGGATCTTCGACGAGGACTCCCCGGCGACCCCCGAGCTCGTCGAAGAGTTTGTGGCCGCGTGCCGCTCCCGCCTCGCGTCCGGCACGTCCCCCTCGCCGCGCACCGACGAACTCGTGAGCGTCCTGGGCGAGAAGCACCCGGGCGACCCGGGCATCATCGTCGCCTTCCTCATGAACCCGGTGTCCCTGCGCCCGGGCGAGGCCGTCTACATCCCGCCGCGCCAGATCCACGCCTACCAGTCGGGCCTGGGCATCGAGGTCATGGCCTCCTCCGACAACGTCGTGCGCGCGGGCCTGACCGGCAAGTACGTGGACTCCGCCCAGCTCGTGGAAATCACCGAGTTTTCGGCGCTGCCGCCCGTGCGCGTGGCCCCCGAGCACCCCTCGGCGACGACGGACCGTTTCCTGGCACCCGCCCAGGAGTTCGAGCTGTCAGTAACGACGCTGGCGCCCGGCAAGCACGCCTCCCGTGTGGACGAGGTCGCCGTGCCAGGTGAGGGCCCGCGCATCGTCATCGCGACCTCCGGGTCGGTCACCCTGCACGTGAGCGAGGAGCAGGGCGGGGACAGCGTGGAGCTGAGCCGTGGCCAGGCCGTGTTCGTCTCGGCCGCCGAGCGTCGCGTGTGGGCGTACGGCACGGGCTCGTTCGTGCAGGTCGCGGCCCCCTGACCGGGTGCGTCGCGCGCCGCGACGAGGCTGTGGATGGGAACGTTGTCAAGTCGTCCCACGTGGTGGTCTTGGTTCCTGGAAAAGCCTTGTAGCTGCGGCTTTTTCCTTTAAAATAGAAGCCGGGCCTCATCTCCGCTCGCTGCGACGAGGCCCGATTGTCAATCGCAGTGTGGGTACCGCGTGGGGGTGCCCGCACTGCGATTCTGTGTGCGCCTTAGAAGACGCCGCTGACCCAGTCGGCGAGCGTCTTGCAGGTGGAGGCCAGCTCGCCCTCGTGGGCGTCGTATCCGGCCACGATGTCTTCGGTATCAACGTCCTCGTTGTTCACAGCCCACACGGTCGCGGTCTCGCGCGTGACCTCGGGGTGGAACTGGACGCCCAAGGCCGTGCCGTAGGAGAAAATCTGCGTGTATTTGTCCGAGCGCGCCCACTCGCGCGCGCCGTGGGGGAGCTCCACGATGGCGTCGCCGTGGTCGGCGAACACCGTGTGGGTCGAGGCCAGGGCCATGCGCAGGGGGACGGCTCCGCCGCCGCCCGCCTGGTCGTTCGTGCCCCAGGCCAGGGAGATGACGCCGTATTCGGGGCCCGCCGGGTCAGCGACGCTGACGCGCCCGCCGAAGGTCGCGGCGATCAGCTGGGCGCCCAGGCAAATGCCGAGCACTCGGATGCGTGCGGCGACGCAGCGGCGCACGAGTTCGCGTTCTGCTTCCAGCCACGGCCAGGCCTCGTCGTCGTAGGCGTTCGCGCGGCCACCCAGCAGGATGAGGGCACCCGGCAGGGGAGCGACCGCCAGGTCCTGGAGACGCTGCGGGTCCTCCCAGGCGCGCACCACCTCGTGACCGCCGAGGAAGGCGGACAACTGACCCACCGGAACGATCGGGTCGTTTTGAATCACGAGGATGTTCATACATCAATTGTAGTCGCGATCACGCGCAGACACCTATCGGCCCTTAAAGAACGTGAACAGCTGGCGCTCGCGGATCGTCATGGAGGCAATCACGACACCTATGAGCGTCCACGACGCGGCACAGACACCCTCGGTTGCGACCAAACGGATGAGATCGGAGCGATCGTCGGGCGCTGCTCCGCTCAGGATCGTCAGACATATGCCGGAGGTGAGGATGCATGCGCCGCCCACCCACGCCACGGCCTCGAACAGTTGGAGGACCGTCGTATCCGACGTGCGGAGCCCAGCGTGCAGAGCCGAGGCGATCTCGAGGCGACGCCACCATGTGGCAGCGGCCCCTAGCGCGGCACCGATTGCGCTCGCGGCGATCCACGCCCACCAGGTCGGCCTATATCGCAGTCGCCCCGCCGCGTCGAAGGTCGTCCCGCGCGTTGGGTTCATGGCCAGGACCTGGGCATTCTGGTCGTCGCTTCCAACGAGGGTTGAGCGCACCAGGGCATCGACGTCGTCGCTGTGCGGCCAGGATTCGTACCAGCACTCATCGAAGGTCCCCATTGCTGGCACGGGGGCGAGAGCAGCGTAGGCGTAGCCGGGACGACGCCCGTCGTTCTCGTCCCACGGGTACGTGCCCGCGACCTCGGCCTGCCCGTGTGCGAGGGGGAGAAGGGTTCCTTGAGTGGTGCCGAGGTCCTCGGCTACCTGCTCAGGGAGCAGAATTCCCGTCGGATCGGCCGTTGTTGTCCCCAGGAGAGAGACGGTTCCGGGCGTGGCCTCATACAGAGGTAGCGACGAGGCAGGAAGGGCGAGCGGGGACAAGCCGGATTCGACCGAGCGAACGGCTCCTGCACGCACCCCGGGGATTCGCGACAGCGCATCGCAAGTGGCCCCGTCGATGCCGCCTTGCGATTGGAGGACTCGCACTGATCCCAGATGGACACGGAAAGAGGCAGCCTCAACGCTGACGGAACGAAGGGAGAACGCATCGGCGCAGATGATGCCTCCGACCAGGGCGGTGGCGAGGACGGTCAGAATCCCAATGCGGGCCGTCCCGCTCAGGCAGTCCCTCCAGGCCTCGGACAGGAGTGCGCGCCACGAGAGTGTGCTCATCGCTGTTCCTCCTCCTGGAAGTGGGCGAGGTCGATGATGGCATCGCACTGCGCGCGAATCGACGGATCGTGCGTCGCGATCACGACGCTCACCCCGTCCTCGCGCAGCGAGCCGAGCGTGGAGGCGATGTCGCGAGCCGTGGATTGATCAAGCTGCGCGGTCGGTTCATCCACGAGGAGCAGGGTGGGGGAGCATGCGAGCCCGCGCGCGAGGAGCACACGCTGAGCCTCGCCGCCCGACAGATCCCGAAATGGGCGGGTCGCCAGATGCGCCAGATTGAAAGCGTCGAGGAGCCGGTGTGCCTCCGCATCGGCCTGCGCCCGGCTCATGCCGCGGGCCAGCAGGGGCAGCGCCACGTGGTCAATCGCGCTGCGCGCGCGAACGCCGAACGGGTTCTGGAAGACCCACGCAATGCGGGGGTTCTGCTCACCAGACGGATGGGGGACGCTGATCGTACCCTCGGCTGGAGTTTCCCATCCCGCGATCAGCGACAGCAGGGTTGATTTGCCAGAACCGGACGGGCCGATGATGGCGGTGAGGGCACCGTCCTCGCAGCGGGCGCTCAGATGGCGAAAGAGCCACGGGCTTGCGGCGAACTTGTGCCCGACGTTGTCTAGCTCGACGGACATGAGCGTCCCTCGACGGCGGTGTCGACGGCGGAGAGCGGGGTCGTTGGCAGGACGTAGGTTCGGCCAAGCTGTGAAGAAACGATAGAGACGGGGATTGGCGCGCCGTCCTCGAAGACGCACGCGTTCGTTGCGTCTCCGACTACTGAGGCCGGCGGGATGACCGTGACGGTGATGGGGGAGGCGAGCTTCCAGGAGACGGGCAGCTGAACGGGTCCATCGCCGCTCGGTGTGGAACGGATGAAGGCTGTGTATTCGCGCGAGGAGAGGATCGTCGCCGTCAGGGTGGGGTCGGTGATGATGCCGTCAGAGGGGACCGGGTAGTCCGTATCCCCCAGGGTGATGACGTGGTCCTCGGGATACGCGTCCGGCGGGACGGAGAGGCGCAAGGCGTCGCGGGAGTCCTCAAGGGTGAGGAGAACGGTCTGTGTATCGACGCTGTCACCCAGGTGAACGGGGACCGACGAAGGGGTGACGGTCGGCGCTGGAATCCACAGGACGCGAGAGGCTTCGATACGGGAGGGGACACCTCCAGCTCCGTCGCTCACGCCCATCGCCGAGGCCAGGGCCGCTCGCGTGGCGGCCGTGACCCGCTGAGAATCTGCGGGAGCCGCATAGCCGAGCCGCGCAAGCTCAGCGTTCAGGGCCGCAATGTCTGGTCCGGTCGCTCCGTCCACCACGTCCTGATAGAGAGGAGTGGACAGGGCTAAGGCAAGAAGGGGAAGGCCATCAATTTCGCAGGGAATGGAACCTGACGTGATGGGAGTTCCCGGTGCTGCCTGGAGGGCCGTGATGCGCCCGGCGATGGGGGAGGTAAGTTCGTGAGGCGAGGCCGGGGGAATTGTGAGGGTGAGGGAGCGCGTGTCGGTGAACTCGCGTGTGGTGACGGGGACCGTCGACGGAGCAGATGACGATGCCAACGAGGCCGGGGTGGGCGGCGAGGCAATGAGGATACCCGCGCTGACCCCGCCCGCACCGGCGATGAGAGCGACAAACGCGGTGAGGGCGAGCCAGCGGCGAGAAGATGCCATCTCAACTCCTGAGGGTGGTTGTGGTCATTTGCTGGGGTCTTCGACGCATCGTTGCCAAATGTCGGGACCCTGGGATGGGTCGATGAAAGGCAGTGCGCTGTCGAGAGGCGTTCCGCTCTCGCGAGCGCGCGCGAGCTCTTGGGCCGTGAAGGACGGCTCAACCGCCTTATTACGGATCAAACACTGCGTGTACAGCTCGTTGAAATCCCGGTGATCCGGGTTGACTCGCATGTCGAACTCGAGCGCCTCGATGATCGGCTGACCGGCATCGGTGGAACAGCTGGAGACAAACTCCTGTTGCTGTTCGGCGGATATGGAGGAGCCAACCGGCTGATCGGGGACGCTCAGCGTGCCACCTGGGCCGAACGATGCGCCGGTGACGCCCTTGTCTGTTAGGCAGCTCAGCACTCGCTGACGCATGTCCTGTAGTTCTGCCTCGCTGATGGCAGAGTCGGCGAGGACAGATTGGACGAACTCGTTGGACGCCCACTCACTGCGCGCCTGCTCAATGTCGGCCGCCCACGGCCCCTCCGCCGCGGGCGTGGTCTGTTGGCAGCCACAAGCCGTGGCGACGATGACAAGAGCGGCAGCGAGCAAACCAACGCGCGAACGGATGGAGTACGTGCCCTCCCTGGTGTTTGCTCCCATGATGTTCTCCCTCGAACAGCCTCGACAATGGGTGCTTACTTCCAGAATAACGAAGAAAGGGCTCCGTTTTCCGCATGACGGAGAAATGAATTGAGAGGGGGATGATCAGATGACCCCAGACGTGCCGCAGCCCCCAATCCCGGAACCCGACGCGGTGTGCGATCCCCACCGCGGCGAGCCGACCCGGAAACGGGGGCTGCAACACACAATCCATTGTGTGACGCCAAGCTCAAAGAACGGGGAGCTTTGGCTGAGAAAACCCTGGGAAAAGCGCGCGGGGTGGATACTCATCCACCCCGCGCGCCCCAGGCCAGCAGTCAGGCGATCACTTCGATGCGAGACGAGCGCCCTCGGCAAGAGCCTCCAGCTTCGCCCACGCAATCGACGGGTAGATGCGGCCGCCCAGGCCACAGTCCGTCGACGCCACTACACGCTCGTCGCCCACAATGTCCGCGAACTGGCGGATACGCTGAGCCACCAGCTCCGGGTGCTCCACAACGTTCGTCGAGTGCGACACGACGCCCGGGATCAGGTACTTGCCCTCAGGCAGTTCGATGTCGCGCCAAATCGTCCACTCGTGCGCGTGGCGAGCATTCGCCGCCTCGAACGTCAGGCCATTCGCGTTCACCAGCAGAGCCAGATCCACGATGTCCTTGAACGGGATATCCGTCGTGTGCGGGCCGTGCCACGAACCCCAGCACACGTGGAAACGCACCAGAGACGGGTCAATGCCCTCCAGCGCGTGGTTCAGCGCGTCAATACGCACGCGCGAGAATGCACGGTAATCCTCAACAGAGGGCTCCGGGTTCATCTGATCCCAGCCCTCCGCGATATCCGGCGCATCAATCTGCACCGTCAGGCCCGCGTCCGTAATGCGCTTGTACTCCTCGCGCAGCACATCCGCGCACGCCCACACCACGGCCTCGTCGTCCTCGTAGAACGCGTTGGCCACGCGAGCCGCCGAACCCGGCGAAATCGCCGCCACGAAACCATCCGACACGGGCTTGCCTGCCGCCTCCAGCGCGTGCTTCGTGCCCGTAATATCGCGCTCCACGGCCTCGGCACCGATATAGGTCAGCTCACCCGTGATCGTCGGGAACGCGATCGGGTTGCGGTTCGCAATGTGAATACCCGAATCCGGATCCGCGTATGCGTCCGCGAAACGCTGCCAGTCGCGGCGCTCAGCGAACGACGAGAAAGACAGGCGACCGTCACGGCCAGCCGGAGGACGCACATCAAAACGCTGCACGTCCTCAAAGGACAGCCCACCGAAACGCGAGAAGGAATACGTCCACCACGCGCCGTAATCAACCGTGTCGATCATCGCGTGACCGTACTCGCCGTCATTGACGATATCCAGGCCAATCTCAGCCTGACGCTTCACAACGCCGTCAACCTGATCCTGCAGCAGCGACGTGAAGTCAGCCTCGCCGAGCGAACCCTCACGGCGCGCACGATTCGCCTCGATCAGCTCGGGGGTGCGGGGCAGGGAACCAACATGAGTGGTGCGAATGGTCATCGCAGTCCTTTCTCTAATCTGTGCACCCAGCCTACGTTTCGCGCGTCGAGAACGAGGCCGAATGTCCGAAGCGTGACCAATGCGATCAACTACTCATCTGACAAGACGCTAATTCACGCACGTGCTCCTTGCGTTTTCCTTGCAATCACGCCCACAAGCGTCCACCCACTGACACGGCGACCCACTCACCACAGTCCCCGAAATCCCGCGCGAAAACCGCCCCCACCCAGCCCCGGCCTCGTCCATGAGACGAAACCCGCACGGAAACGCAGCGCCCACGCTCCTACTGTTGAGTCATTACAAGGCAAAAGAAAGGCACATCATGAGTCGCCCGCTGCGCTCGGCAACATCCACCCAGGGCCGCAACATGGCCGGAGCGCGCGCCCTGTGGCGCGCCACGGGCATGACGGACGGCGACTTCGGCAAGCCGATCATCGCCATCGCCAACTCCTACACCCAGTTCGTCCCCGGCCACGTGCACCTGAAGAACATGGGCGACCTCGTCGCCGGAGCCATCGAAGCAGCCGGTGGCGTCGCCAAGGAATTCAACACGATCGCCGTCGACGACGGCATCGCCATGGGCCACGACGGCATGCTCTACTCCCTGCCCAGCCGCGACCTCATCGCCGACTGCGTCGAAACCATGGTCAATGCGCACCGCGCCGACGCCCTCGTGTGCATCTCCAACTGCGACAAGATCACCCCCGGCATGCTCCTGGCCGCCATGCGCCTGAACATCCCCACCATCTTCGTCTCCGGCGGCCCCATGGAATCCGGCGCTGCCGTCGACGGCGTCGTCGAGCACCGCCTCGACCTCATCGACGCCATGGTCATGGCCGTCGACGACTCCGTCAGCGACAACCAGCTCGCCAGCATCGAAGCCAACGCGTGCCCCACCTGCGGCTCCTGCGCCGGCATGTTCACCGCGAACTCCATGAACTGCCTCAACGAGGCCATCGGCCTGGCCCTGCCCGGCAACGGCACCACCCTGGCCACCCAGATCGAACGCAAGAAGCTCTTCACCGAGGCCGGCACGCGCATCGTCGACATGTGCCGCGCCTACTACGACAACGAGGACGACTCGGTCCTGCCGCGCTCCATCGCGACCAAGGAAGCCTTCGAGAACGCCATGAGCCTGGACGTGGCCATGGGCGGCTCCACCAACACCGTCCTGCACATCCTCGCCATCGCCAACGAGGCCGGCGTCGACTTCACGCTCGACGACATCGACGCGATCTCGCGCCGCGTGCCCTGCCTGTGCAAGGTGGCCCCCAACTCGACGACCTACCACATCGAGCACGTCCACCGCGCCGGCGGCATCCCCGCCCTGCTCGGCGAGCTCGACCGCGCGGGCCTGCTCCACCGCGACGTCCACTCCGTCCACTCCGACAACCTCACCGACTGGCTGGGCGCGTGGGACGTGCGCAGCGGGAGCGCCACCGACGAGGCCAAGCACCGCTTCCTCGCCGCCCCCGGTGGCGTGCGCACCACCCAGGCCTTCTCGACCGCCAACCTGTTCGAGTCCCTCGACACCGACTCGGAGAACGGCTGCATCCGCTCCGTCGAGCACGCCTACACGAAGGACGGCGGCCTGGCCGTCCTCTACGGCAACATCGCCGCCAACGGCGCAATCATCAAGTCCGCTGGCATCGACGAGTCCCTCTTCCACTTCGTCGGCAAGGCCTTCGTCGTCGAATCCCAGGAGGAAGCCGTCGAGGCCATCCTCAGCAAGCAAGTCAAGGAAGGCGACGTCGTCGTCATCTTGTACGAGGGCCCCAAGGGCGGCCCCGGCATGCAGGAAATGCTCTACCCGACCTCCTACCTCAAGGGCCTGGGCCTGGGCAAGAAGTGCGCGCTCATCACCGACGGCCGCTTCTCCGGCGGCACGTCCGGCATCTCCCTCGGTCACATCTCGCCCGAGGCCGCGGCCGGGGGCGCGATCGGCCTCGTGCGCACCGGCGACGAGATCGAAATCGACGTCAACAACCGCGTCCTGCGCGCGAACGTGAGCGACGAGGAACTCGAGCGCCGCCGCGCCGAAAAGGGCGCCGCGCCGTGGAAGCCCTCCAAGCCTCGCGTCCGCAAGGTCTCCGACGCCCTGCGCGTCTACGGCATGCTCGCTGCGTCCGCCGACAAGGGCGGCGTGCGCGTCCTGCCCGACTGGGCGTGAGCGGAGCGCCTACAATCGTGGGCATGCATGGAGAGTACAAAGTCCCCGGAGGAAAGCTCGTCGTCGTCGACACCGACGTGGAGGAGGATCGCCTCGCGCGCGTGAGCGTGTCCGGCGACTTCTTCCTCGACCCCGACGACGCGCTCACCCGGATCACCGCGTCCCTCGAAGGGGCCCCGGCCTCGTCGAGCGCGAAGGATCTGGCTGCGCGCGTGGAGGGTGCCCTCCACGAAGGCGACACCCTCATGGGGGTGACCCCCGAGGCCGTCGGCATCGCCGTACGCCGGGCGCTGGGTGCCGCCCTGTCGTGGGACGACATCGACTTCGACGTCATCCACGGCCCCGTCGTCGACCCGATGATCAACGTCGCCATGGACGAAACCCTGGTCGAAGACGTGGCCGCGGGGCGCCGCAAGCCCTTCATGCGCCTGTGGGAGTGGAACGGCCCGCAGGTCGTCATCGGCTCCTTCCAGTCCTACCAAAACGAAATCCAGCAAGACGGCGTGGAGCGATACGGCATCACCGTGTCCCGGCGCGTCACCGGCGGCGGCGCCATGTTCATGGAGCCCGGCAACTGCATCACCTACTCGCTCGTCATCCCCACCGCCCTCGTGGAGGGAATGAGCTTCGAGCAGGCCTACCCCTACCTCGATCAGTGGGTCATGGAGGTCCTCGAAAAGCTGGGCATCAAGGCTAAGTACGTGCCGCTCAACGACATCGCCTCCGAATTCGGCAAGATCGGCGGCGCCGCGCAGAAACGCTGGGCCAACGGCTACATGGTCCACCACGTGACCATGGCCTACGACATCGACGCCATCAAGATGAACGAAGTCCTGCGCATCGGCATGGAGAAGATCCGCGACAAGGGCACCCGCAGCGCCGTCAAGCGCGTGGACCCCATGCGCTCCCAGACCGGCCTTCCCCGCGAGGAGATCCTCCAGGCGTTCTTCGACCACTTCAAGGAGAAGTACAACGCCACGGTCGGCACCATCACCGAGGCGGACCTCGAGGTCGCACGCAAGCGCTGCGAGACGAAGTTCGCGCGCGAGGAGTGGGTGCACCGCATCCCCTGAGCGCCCGCGTTTTCGTGGCTGCCCGCTTCAGTTTCGTCTCATCGACGAGGCCGGGGCGGGCTTCCGCTTAGAAGAGCTGGAGTGCGCGCACCCCGTGGATGATGAGCTCGACGCCGATGACGAGGATCAGGAAGCCCATGATGCGCACGATCGCGCCGACTCCGGTGGCACCCAGCTTGTCGATCCAGGGCGTGCCGTAGCGCAGCAGCAGCGCGATGACGGCGGCTGTCACCGCGATTCCCAGGACGATGCCGACATGAAAACCGATGGCCGTGTTGCGGGCGGCCAGCGCGATAACCACGCCGATCGAGCCGGGCCCCGCGATGAGGGGGAGTGCCATGGGGGAGAAGGATACGTCCGGCTTGGAGGTCGCGTGCTGAGCCTCCTCGTGGGTGGCACGGCGCTTGTTTTCCAGCATCGAGAAACCCGAGTGCGCGACGACCAAGCCACCCGCGATCTGCAGCGAGGGTAGGTCGAAGCCGAAGAAATGCATGATGAGCGAGCCGCTGACCGCGAACACCGTCAGGATGGCGAACACGTAGATGCCTGTCTTCCATGCCTGCGAGCGCACAGCAGCCGGAGCATTGTCGGCGGTGAGTCCTGCGAACGCCGCGAGACCCCCGATCGGGTTGGTGATCGGGGCGAGCGCAAGGATCGCGGCGGACATTCCAGCGAGAACAGTCATCATGCGGACAATCCTAGTCGTCGCTGTGCTCGCGCGAACGAGCGGTCCGCTCAGGCGCGGCGTTCTCCGAAGATAGCGGTCCCCAGGCGCACGATTGTCGCCCCCTCGGCGATGGCCCACTCCAGGTCGCGGCTCATGCCCATCGAGAGCGCCAGGTCCGACTCTTCGACGCCCAGGCGAGATGCGGCCTCGTCCCTGATGCCGCGCAGCTGCGCGTAGGCGGCGCGCACGTCGGCCTCGACAGGGGAGTTCAGGCCCACCGTCATGAAGCCCGCGAGCTGCAGGTGGGCCGAGGCCTCGACCGCGTCGATCAGCTCGGAGACGTCGGCGGGGTCGCAGCCGTGCTTCGTGGCCTCGCCCGAGACGTTCACCTCAACGAACACCGGGAGCGTGCCGGTCGCGCGCGCGTCGATCTTCGCAGCCAAAGAGGGGGAGTCCAGCGACTCGATCGCGTCCACGCAGGCCAACGCGTGGTTGATCTTGTTGGACTGCAGGGGGCCGATTAAGTGGATGCGCGCGCCGGGCACCTCGCGGATCGCCTCCACCGTCGCGCGCGCCTCCTGCACGCGGTTGTGGCCGAGCAGGATGGGCAGGCCCGCCTCACGCAGGGCAGCGGCGGCTTCGCGGCATTCCTCGGGCGTGCGCGTCTTGACCGCCAGCTCCAGGTGCACCGAATCGGTGCGGCCGCACGCGGATGTCGCGCGGTCGATGCGGTCGCGGGCAGCGGCGATGGCCTCGGGAATACTCATGCCCTCATGGTACGCGCGGAGTAACTTTCAGGGGCCAATCAGGGGCGACTCAGGGACATCTGAGCGGCGCGGCGTGTCAGACTAGTATGTTCACAGATCAACGAAAGGACACGCCATGCGTACCCTGCTCAACATCATCTGGTTCCTCTTCGGAGGGCTCCCGCTCTTCCTGGGATACCTCCTCGCGGGTGTCGTCGCCTGCATCTTCATCGTCACGATCCCCGCGGGCGTGGCCTGCTTCCGCATCGCCGGATACGTGCTGTGGCCCTTCGGTAAGAGCGTCGTCGACCAGCCGGGCGCGGGCACGGGCTCGGCTCTCATGAACCTCGTGTGGTTCCTCGTTGCGGGCCTGTGGCTCGCCATCGGCCACGTCACCACCGCCGCCGCGCAGGCCATCACGATTGTCGGCATCCCGCTGGCCATCGCCAACCTCAAGATGATCCCGATCACCTGCTTCCCCTTCGGCAAGGCCGTCATCGACGACCCGA
>JAHYYD010000319.1 GCA_019425105.1 Actinomycetota bacterium | reverse complement strand
CCGAAGCGTTACGGGTACCGGGTGCGCGACCAGTTCGGGCAGCATTTTGATGACCCGTGGGATTGGTTGCGCGACGGCGGCAACCCCGAGGTGCGCGCGCACCTGGAGGCAGAGAACGCGTGGGCGGACGCGGTGACGGCGCCGACGCGCGAGGCGGCCGCGCGCCTCGTGGAGGAGGTCAAGGCCTCCACGGCGCTCACCGACGTAACGGTGCCGATCCGCGAGGGCGAGTTCTGGTATTTCCGTCGTTTCACGGAGGGCCAGTCGTACGCGACGCATCACCGCGCGCCGGTGGAGCGTGACGAGGCCGGGGCGCCGATCCCGCTCGTCCCCGCTCCCGGCGTGCCCGCGCGGGGCGAGGAGCTCCTCGTCGATGAGAACGAGTGGGCGCGCGGGCAGGAGTTTTTCCGCCTGGCGGACCTGTACCCGTCCCCGGATGGGCGCCTGATCGCGTGGGCGCGGGACACGAGCGGGGATGAGCGCTACACGTGGGTCGTGCAGGAGGCCTCGGGCAGGGTCATCGACGAGGCCGTGGTGGACGCCGGGTACGGCTTCGCGTGGGCGGATGATTCCGCTTCCTTTATCTACATGGGCGTGGATGATGCGTGGCGCGCGTGCGACGTGTGGTGGCACCGCCTGGGCACGCCGCGCGAGGACGACGAGCTGCTGCTGGTCGAGCCGGACGAGGGCTTCGAGATGGGGTTCGCGCCCTCGGGCTTCCCGGGGCACGTCGTCATTCATTCGTCGTCGTCGACGGCGGGCCGCGCGTGGCTGTGGCTGCCCGCCCACCCGTCGGTGCGCCCGCTGCCGCTCATGCAGGCGCGCCCCCGCACGCTGGTGTCGGCGGAATCGGCGGGGAATCGCCTGTTCATCGTGCATACGGGGCTGACGCAGGAGGGCTCACTCGCGCAGGCGATGCTGCCCGCAGGGGGTTCGCCCGAGGCCTTGGCACAGTTGGGCGTTCCTTCTTCCTCCGTGTACAGCCGAGGGGCCCTGGCAGATCGCGCGCCGGGCACTCCCCTGCCGGAGGTTGAGCCCGCGCCCCTCACCCCCTTCGAGTCGTGGGAGCCCCTGCGTAGCCCCGACCCCGGCGAGCGCATCACCGACGTCGAGGCCCACGCACACTACGTGGCGCTCTCGCTGCGTTCGGACGCTCTGACGCAGGTTGACATGTGGGACCGCCGTGAGCCCTCGCCTACGTGGCGGCGCGTGGAGGTCAATGCCCCGGTGCGCACGATCACGACCGTGCCGACCCCGTGGACCGATCCGCTGCGCGTGGAGTTCCAGTCGCAGACCGTGCCCCCGACGGTCGCCGAGGTTGCTCTGCCGGACCCGGCCCCGGCCTCGTCCCCCGAGAACCCCGAAAGCGCGGCGCTGAGCGTGCGAACCCTGCGCACTCACGAGGCGCCCGGCTGGGACCCCGCCGAGTACGTTGAGGAGCGTGTGTGGGTGCTCGCGCGCGACGGCGCGACCCGCATCCCCGTGACCCTCATCCACCATCGCGACGCGCGGCCGGACGGCACGCACGCGGGCTGGCAGATCGGGTACGGCTCGTACGAGGTCAGCT
>JAHYYD010000318.1 GCA_019425105.1 Actinomycetota bacterium | reverse complement strand
GCTTCGCGTAGGCTTCGATGACGCGGCCAATCACGTTGATTTCGCGGCCCGGGCCGACGGCCTTGATGCCACGCATCATCGCGTTCTTCGTGCGTTCGATCAGCAGGTGGGACTCCTCGTCGACTGTACCGACTTCGAACATCGCGCACGTGTCGCCGTGGACGCCGTCTTTGTAGGCGGTGATGTCGATGTTGATGATGTCGCCGTCCTCGAGTGGACGGTCGTCCGGAATGCCGTGGCAGATGACCTCGTTAATGGAGGTGCAGATGGACTTGGGGAAGCCCATGTATCCCAGGCACGACGGGTAGGCGTCGTGCGCGATGAGGAATTCGTGGCCGATGCGGTCGAGTTCCTCCGTGGTGACGCCCGGTGCGATGGCTGCGCCGACGGCTTCGATCGCGCCCGCGGCAATGCGACCGGCTTCGCGGATCTTAGCGATGATCTCGGGGTTTTTGATATCCGAGGCCGTGACGCGCTCGGGTCCGTCGTGGAACATGTACTCGGGCCGCTCGATGTGCTCGGGTACGGCACGCATGGGCGAGACGTGGCCCGGCTTCAGCGTGCCGAGGGGCGCACGACGAGCGAGTGCAGATGCTTCCATGGGGTGTTCCTCCTACGAACGGGTGGCGTCAGTTGTTCTTGTAGTTGTCGGGGCCGGGGAAGGAGCGCTCGCGCACGGCTTCCACGTAGTCGGATGCGGCCTCGCGCAGGGCTGCTCCGAGCTGACCGAACTTGCGCACGAACGAGGGCGTCCAGTCGGAGTAGCCAGCCATGTCCGACCACACGAGCACCTGGCCGTCCGTGTTTGGGCCCGCGCCGATGCCGATGGTGGGGATGGCGAGGCTGCGCGTCAACTCGGTCGCGATTCCTGCGGGCACCATTTCGAAGACGACCGCAAAGGCCCCTGCCTTCTCGATGGCCTCGGCATCGCGGCGCAGTGCGTCGGCACCGGCTCCGCGCCCCTGCATGCGCGGTCCGCCGAGCGTGTTTTCGGACTGGGGTGTGTAACCGAGGTGTGCGCAGACGGGGATGCCGGCCGTGACGAGCGCCTCGATGATGTGCGCGCGGTTTTCCCCACCCTCAAGCTTGACGGCATGTGCCCCAGCCTTCATGAGGCGTGTGGCGGAAGCGAAGGCATGCTCGGGAGAGTCCTCGTAGGTACCAAAGGGCAGATCGGCGACGATCATGGCGCGCGATGTCGAACGGGCGACGGCTGCGGTGGCGCGCTCCATGTCCTCCAGGGTGACGGGCAGCGTTGAGCGATGGCCGAGAATCACGTTGCCTAGTGAATCGCCGACGAGGAGCATGTCGACGCCCGCTGCCTCAAGGATCGGCGCGGTGAGAGCATCGTAGGCGGTGAGCATCGTGAGGGGGATGCCCTCCGCTTTGGCACGCGCGATGTGCTGGATCCGCACGCGTGGGGCGGAAAACAGGGTGGGCGTGGGCGACGAGGCCGTGGCGCCTTCCTCCGGTTGCGTTATGTGAGACACAGGATTCCTTTAGTGAGCTGATAGATGGCGCGAGAGCGCATTCACGTCTTACAGGGTAGCGCGCCCGTGGATCCGGTGAGCT
>JAHYYD010000317.1 GCA_019425105.1 Actinomycetota bacterium | reverse complement strand
GCGACGATCACCCACCTGTTCAACGGCATGCGCCCGCTGCACCACCGCGATACCGGCCCGATCGCCGAGTTCCTCTCGGATGCCGCGCGCGGCGGTGCCGTCGCCGAGCTGATCTGCGACTCCATCCACGTCGACCCCACGCTCGTGCGTGACGTGTACGAGCTGGTCGGCCGCGAGCACGTCGTCCTCATCACCGACGCGATGGCGGCCGCTGGAATGGCCGACGGCGAGTACACGCTCGGCCCCCAGGACGTCATCGTCAAGGATGGTGTTGCTCGCCTCGCGCAGGGCAATGCCATCGCCGGTGGCACGGCCCACCTGATGGACTGCGTGCGCGTGGCCGTCACCAAGGGCGGGATCCCGCTTGTCGACGCCGTGTACATGGCCTCCGTGCAGGGCGCCACGATCCTGGGCGATGACACGATTGGTTCACTCGCGCCAGGGAAGAAGGCCGATATCGTCGAGGTCGACGGCGACCTCGCCGTGCGCCGCGTCTGGCGACGTGGCACTGTGGTTGCGTGAGAGGCAAACGAAGCAAGAAACGACCGTGGGGCGAGGCGCGTCCATTGCAGATGGACCGCCTCGCCTCCGTGCCGCGTACGGAGCGTGGTCCGGACGGCCTGGACTATCAGGTGCGTCGCCTGCCCAGCGCGGCCAAGGAATATACCTGTCCGGCTTGCCTGCGTCCGATTCCGCAGGGCAGCGCCCACATCGTCGCGTGGCCTGAAGAGGCGCCTTTTGGATTGCCCCAGGGGGTGGACGGTCGCCGTCACTGGCACTCGGAGTGTTGGCGTCGTCGCCTGCGACCGCTGTGACGTGCGGATGTGATGCATCACTGCCCGGGGTGCGGATTCGGCCATGCCCGCGGTGAGCACGTAAAGTGGGGACTGAAGAATGCCCGCAGTGTGGGCATTGGACGTGAGGAGCAACCGTGGAACTCTTTAAGCGATACATGGCGGCATCGTCAATGGGCGTTGTCGCTCTTGTATGCGTGCTCGTCGGGCTGCTCGGCGTGACCGTGCTGCGGCCGCCGACGCATCAGGTGTCGTCCGTTGAATCTCCGACGGATCTGATCATGACCCGCGGCAACGTGCTGTCGATCGTGAAGGACGACGTGACGGTCACCGCGACGTCGAAGTCCGGTGCCCCAGTGACTCTCAGCATCGGTACGACGCAGGACGTGAAGGGCTGGATCGGCGACGCAGCCTACACCGAGGTCATCGGTGTCGAGTCGGATCGCACGAAGCTGAAGGCCGAGTCTCACGCTGCGGTCGCCTCCGGTCAGACTGTCCCCGCAGCTCCTTCGACCCCCGCCCAGTCGGGCGCCCAGTCCGGTGTTCAGTCGGGTGCCCAGCCCCTCGCCGATCCGACCTCCGCAGACCTGGTGACGCAGCTGGCTTCGTCCGATATGTGGTTCAAGCAGGCCAGCGGGCAGGGGACCGTCAGCCTGGATCTGGAGAACGTTCCCTCCGGTCGGTCCGCTCTGGCTGCCTCCGCGGCTGGCCCGGGTGACCTCACGCTGACCCTGACCTGGAAGGTCGAGCAGACGAACACCCTGGCGATTATCGCTTTCCTGGCTGCCTGCGTCTTCGCGCTGATTGCCCTCGCGCTGTTCCTCACGCGCTGGCAGCTCCTGCG
>JAHYYD010000316.1 GCA_019425105.1 Actinomycetota bacterium | reverse complement strand
TCGGCGAGATACCGTTCTTCTTCTCGTTGACGTAGTAGGTCATCGGCGCGGAGGACGCTCCCCCGTCGAAGAAGGTCAGCATCTCCTGCGAGAAGTCCGACGGGATGACGATGGCGGCGTAGTATTCGCCCGAGCGTGTCCCCTCGATGGCGGCGTCCTCGGACGCAATAACCCAGTCAAAGTTGGCGTTCTTACGCAGCGCGGACACCACGGAGTCGCCGATGTTGACGCGCAGCGGCACCAGGTCCGACTTGTAGCCCTCGTCCGTGTTCGCGATCGCGATGCGCAGGCTCTTCGTGTTCCCGAACGGGTCCCACGACGCCGCCACGTTGAACCACGTAAACAGGGACGGGATGACGACCAGTCCGAAGACGACGACGCTGGCGATGAGGGAACGATGCGCGCGGCGCAGGTCGGCGCGGTAGATGGCCCAGATGGTCCTCACTGCTCTTCTCCCTTCGCCGCCTCCGACGCGTCACCCGCGCTGTCCTCATCGACGAGGCCGGGGTCGGCCTCGTCCGTACCCTCTCCCCCGCGCTCACCCAGGGTTGAGGCGAGCGCCGACGAGATCGACGCGCTCACGGCGGCGGCCCCCAGCGCGATGCGCGAGCGCACCCCCTGCACGCGGCGGGTGAGCAGGGAACGCACGTCCTGCTCGTCCATGGCACCGAGGAGCTGCTGGCGCGCCAAGGCCTCGCGCAGGTACTCCAGTCCAATCAGGAAAGTGATGACGAGGAGGACCCAGACGATCCAGGCACCCAGAATGATCGGCACCTCCGCCACATTCGCGACGGACAGCACCGCCAGAGCCACCGGCACGATAACGCCGAGAATGATCGCGGCGCGGCGGATCCTCGGGTAGCGACGCTCGAAGCGCGCGGCTCGGCCGCTGACCGAGCGCTGGAAACCGTCGTGATCGGCCAGGGCCGCCACGATCTGGGTGAGGCGATAGCGGTTCGAAGGAACGCGCGTGGCCTCGGCCAGGAAGAGCCCGGAGGAGGCCAGGTCGCGCGTGATCATCGCGTTCAGGTTCACCAAGAACGGACGTAGCGCGAGGCCGATCGCGAACGCAACCAGCGCCTCGGCACCGAGAACCGCCAGGCACGACAGGTAGGTGTGCCCATAGAACCCGGCCACGATCTCACGCAGCGCATTAACACCGTAGGTGAAGGGGAACAGCGGGTGCAGGAAGCGGAAGAAGGACGGGAGCATCTCGATCGGATACAGGCCGGCGGAACCGGGAATCTGCATGACCATGATGATGACGCACAGGCCCTTGCCGATGTGCTGGAAGCACGTGGAAAGCATGTAGACGATCGAGGTGAACACCAGCGAGATGATCATCGCCGTCCCCACGAAACCCAGTCGGGAGACCGTCTGCACGCCGATGATGAGGTCGCCGATCGACACGACGAGCGCCTGGATGACCCCGAAGAACGCGAGCAGCATCCACCGGCCCATGTACTTGGCGGCAGAGGACGTGGGGCCGATGCCCTCCTCATCCACATCGAGCTTGAGGATGAGGACGAGCGAGAACGCGCCAATCCACAGGGCCAAATTGGTAAACAGCGGGGCCATCGCCGAGCCGTACGCAGCCACGGGGTACACGGCCTTCGTCTCGATCTGCGTCGGCGAGGCCATGAAGGA
>JAHYYD010000315.1 GCA_019425105.1 Actinomycetota bacterium | reverse complement strand
TCGGATCGTGCGCGCAAGTTCCTTGACATCTTCAGCTTCGAGGGCGCCAAGCTGTGAGGGTGTGGTGTGGTAGGGCTCCTCGCGGATAGGAAACGGTTATGCGGATAGGTTATGAAGATACGGATAGGTTACGACGATGCGGATACCTTAATAACCTATCCACATCTGCATAACCTATCCACATGCGCATAACCTATCCGCATAAGGGGCTGGATTGGGCCGGGACGCGTGCACTGGCTGCTGAGATGCAACCTCTCCTCGCCGCGGCCACGGCCATGGAGCGGTTTCCCAACAATGTCGCATGCAATTCTCCTGAGATTGCTTCAAACATTGAATTCACGTCGTTGGAATTGCAACGTTTGTGGGCGGTGCCGTTTATTCGGGTGGCCGAATTGCATGCGACTTTTGGAGAGAATGCGACTGTCGTGCCCGGAGCGCGCACGAGTTGAGAACGCGCGCGCAGAGTCCACCCGCGACAGAACTTCCCGTTTTAGCCGATCAGCGTCGACTGGTGGTGCACCATGATCAGGCGCACTTCACCAGAAGTCGCCGGTGCCCACACACTGGATTCCAGCGACGCGCCGCCCTCCCAACGCACCCGGTAGCGGGTCAGGAACGACCCGCCCAGGTCGTGCGCGTCGATGCGGCCGATCGCCGGAGAAGCGGGCGAGGGCCCCGCCAGCGTCGTGGTCGCGCCGCCGCCCGGCCAGATGCGCGTCGTGCGCTCGTCGGTCATGGCCGCCAGTGCCTCCTCGTCGCCGCCGGTCCACGCCAGGATGAACTCGCGCTCGCGGGCGACCGCGTCCTCCGTGGTGATCGCGGGTTCACTCACGGACGAGGCCGGGGCCTCCTCCGCGGGTTCGCTCGCCTCGGTGGGCGCGGAGAAAACACTGGGATGGGAACGAAAAGTCGATGTCATGGCCCTGTCGGCGGTGGCCTCGTCGGTAGAGGCGCTGCGCGAAGCGGACGCAGATGTCGGCGCAGCTGCGGGTTCCTCCGCATGTTCGCTCGGGCGTGCGGGCACAGCGGCGGCCCTGTCGGCCTCGGTGTGTTGCTGTTCGGCAGGTGTGCTCGCGCCGGACTCCACAGCGTCGCGCACCTCGACCGACGCGGGCACCGCGCGCCCAGCGGCAGCGCCCCCGTGCGCCCGATCCGTAGACGCAGACCCGCGCGACCCGCGGGCAACACCCCCGAACCCTGGGCCCGGCTCGGGCGTGCGACCGGCCTGGTAGGCCTCGGCGCACCCTCGCGCGAGGTCGTCTGCCCGCTCATTCATGCGGTGCCCGGCGTGGCCCTTCACCCACTCGAAGGTGACGCGGCGCCCTTCCATGGCGCGGTCGATCTCCTGGATGAGCTCCAGGTTCTTGATGGGTTTCTTGTCGGCCTTCGTCCAGCCGCGTTTCTTCCAGCCGAGCCGCCACTTCGACACGACGTTGATCGCGTACTGGGAGTCGGCGAGGATGTGCAGCTCTTCGCCGGTCTCGGCGGTGGCCTGAAGCAGGCGCAGAATAGCGGTCAGCTCGCCCAGGTTGTTGGTGCCCTGCGGCCAGCCGCCAGCGTCCCACGTGTCCTCGTCCACGTACCAGGCCCACCCCGCGGGCCCGGGATTGCCGAGGGAAGAACCGTCTGCCGCCGCCGTAATCGTCATGC
>JAHYYD010000314.1 GCA_019425105.1 Actinomycetota bacterium | reverse complement strand
TCGGCGATGCCGCCGATCTGGGAGCCCGCGAAGGACTTGCCGCCGTTGACGAAGGCGCGCAGCGGCAGGGAAACGGGCTCGGTGGGCAGACCCACATCAACAAAGACGCCGTAGGGGCGCAGGGCGGCCATGTATCCGGCGTAGTCGAGGCCGTCGGCGGACACGGTGCACAAGATGAGATCGAAGGAGCCGCGCAGGGATTCGAGGGTCCCCTCTTCACTGGTCGCGTAGAAGTGGTCGGCACCGAAGCGGCGGGCGTCGGCTTCCTTGGAGCGGCCGTGAGAGATAACGGAGACCTCCGCGCCCATGGCCTTGGCGATCTGCACGCCCACGTGCCCGAGGCCGCCCATGCCGAGGACGGCCACGCGCGAGCCGGGACCCACCTGATAGTGCTTCAGCGGCGAGTAAGTGGTGATGCCGGCGCACAGAAGGGGCGCGCAGGCCGCAAAATCCAGCTCCTCCGGGATGTGCAGGGCGAAGTCCTCGCGCACGGTGAAGCCGCGCGAGTAGCCGCCGGTCGTCGGGTTACCGTCAGCGTCGGCGCGGTAGGTCCACAGGGTGCCCGGCGTCGAGGTGCACCACTGCTCATAGCCGGATTCGCACATCTCACACGAACCGCAGGATCCGACCAGGCAGCCTACACCCACGCGGTCCCCCACCTTGAACTTGGTGACGCCGGGGCCGACCTTGGCGACGGTGCCGACGAACTCATGGCCGGGCACGAGCGGGTAGACAACGGGACCCCATTCGCCACGGGCAGAGTGAATGTCGGAGTGGCAGATGCCCGCATAGGCGACGTCGAAGTAGATTTCGCCCTCGCCGGGCTCGCGAATGTCGATCTGCAGGGGGTGGAACTGGGTGGTGGCATCGTCGCATCCGTAAGCGATCACGCTGGGCATGACAACTCCTTTGTCCGGTCAATTGAGGATGCTACAAGCATACTGCAGAAACAAAAACCCCGACGCGTAAGCGCCGGGGCAATGGGGTGGCTGACGGGACTCGAACCCGCGACGTCCTGGACCACAACCAGGTGCTCTACCAACTGAACTACAGCCACCATCGCGTCGCCATGAAGGCAACGGATAGAGCTTAGCACTACCCATCCGAGATTGAAAACTCGAGCACTACCCTCACGGCGGTGGCGTGCGTCACCAGTGGGCGCGAGCGGAGATCGCGTCGGCGAAATTACCGAGCGCGTGGGGGGTGGCGCCCAGGTACAGGTCGGCGTCCACGAGGGAGACCTCCATGACCAGGAAGGAGCCCTTGCCGTCCGGGACCAGGTCCACGCGGTTGAACAGGAACTGCTCATCGTGGCCCAGGCGGGAGCGCACGTAGCCGTGCAGGACGCGGCGGATCTCCTCGCCCCACTGCCACGCGACGGAGTCGGCGGCTTCGGCGGTGACCACGGCCTCGTGCATCTCCGGGTTGGTGACGGAGGCAGGGTGCAGGGCTGAGCGCTTCTCGACCGCGTGGGAGACCAGTCCGTTGAAGAAGACGAGCGAGATCTCGCCGTGCAGGTCGATTTCCTCAACGTAGCGCTGGATCATGACCGAGCGGCCGTCACCCAGCAGCCCCTGCACCTGGCGCATGGCGGCCTGACGCTGGCGCGTATCCACGGTCGTGTAGCGGCCGATGTCGCGCACGCCGGAGGA
>JAHYYD010000313.1 GCA_019425105.1 Actinomycetota bacterium | reverse complement strand
GCGTCGATGGCCTCGCGCGTCAGGCAGCGCTGATAGCTGAGGGGGTAGTGGCAGTTCCAGCCTGTCTTGCGGTGGATGAGCCGGCGCACCACGGCGGGGCCGTAGCCCGAGTACTCGCGTCCCGTCGCCGGGACGGCGATCGCCATGTCGGCCTGGCGGGCGAAGACGGCCTCGACGAGGGCGGTGGCCTCGACCGCGGATTCGCCGAGGTCGGGAGAGAGAAGCAGGATGTGGCGGGGCGGCCCGTCGGGACGGTCGCGCATGGCGGCGACCTTCACGCCGGTCTCGATGGCCGAGGCGCGCCCGCGCTCGACGGAGTGGCGCACGACGACGGCACCTGCGGCTCGGGCGACACGCCCGGTGTCATCCGTAGATCCATCGTCGACGACAATGAGGAGGTCAACGCTGGGTATGGCGCGGCACGCGCGCACGGTGGCCGCGACGGCGCGTCCGACGTTGTGTGCAGCGATGACGGCGGCGACGCGCTGCGGCTGGGAACCTCGAGATCCGGCAGGATAGTTCACGACTAACAGTGTACGGGCGGCGGGGCGCGCTCGCGTCCCGCCGCCCGTAATGTGAGCGACAAACCTATCTAAACGACAGGTAAAATTGTGCTTAGCGGATAGTCACAGCTCGGGAGACGAGGCCCTGACGTGCGCGGCGTTCCTTGTCATCCAGGCGCTCAGTTGCCTTCAGGGCCTCCTCGAGAGCCTTGGCAAGGGCCTGCGTGCCGGGCGCGACGTCGGCCGCGCTGGCACCCTCGGGCAGCTCGAAGACCGGGACGATCAGGCCGCACGCGCGGAAGGAACCCACGTAGCGCGAGCCCTCACCGACGTTGGCCTCGCCGCGCGCGGCCAGGCGGGCGAGCGCGTCGAAGAGCTTGGCCTCGTCGTTGTCCGTCAGGAAACGCACGAAGTTTCGGTTCATCTCGCACCAGTACGCGCCGGGGACGCCGGGCACGGGCTCGGTCGGGATGATCTCGTCGCGGTTCTGCTCGAGCGCGCGGCGCGTCGACTCGTCGATCTCCTCGGCCGGGTCGAACCAGAAGGAGAAGTCCTCCTCGAGCTTCATGTCCGTGAAGCTGTCTGCGTCGACGATGTCCTGGAGACGCTCGGACGGCTCGCGCACGTCGATCGAGATGACGCCCTCGTCGCCCGCTTCCTTCGCGGCGATGGCCGCGAGCAGCGCGGCGCCCGCGTCGTGGCTCAGATCCGCAGAGTTCGAGCGAGTCTGCAGCGCGACGAGGATGCGGCCGTCGGGGCGCACCATCGCGGGGTGACCCTCGGGCAGGAGAGTAACAAAGTCGAATTCGACGGCACCGTGGTCGGCGTCGGTGCGTGCGGTCAGCGTGGCCGCCGGAATGAGCTCGCGCATGGCGACCAGCTCGATCTCCTTCGGCAGGCCCTCGTAGGGGCGCGCGACGAAGGGGATCGGCGGGCGATACGCCTTGAGCTTGGCGGGATCGGTGACCTTCTTACGGCGGCTAGCTTTACCCATGGGAGTAATCGTAGCGGGTTTCGCTCAATCGACGAGGTGGGGGCTGGGCGAGCCGGTCCACTCACCCCAGCCCGTGCCTCCCCACATGTCGCACGTAATTTGGTTCCCCTACCTTTTATTAGGTATCGAGAATTGCCCGGAATTTCAACGATCTGATTT
>JAHYYD010000312.1 GCA_019425105.1 Actinomycetota bacterium | reverse complement strand
CGTCGTTGAGCAATCTGGCCAATTGTCTGTCGGCGGTGGGTGAGCGTGGTGAGGCCTTGGTGGTGGCTCGTGAGGCGGTGGATTTGCGCCGGGTGTTGGCTGAGGCCTCCCCGCAGGCTTACACGCCTGACCTGGCGATGTCGTTGAATAATCTGGCGAATCATCTGTCGGCGGTGGGTGAGCGTGGTGAGGCCTTGGTGGCGGCTCGTGAGGCGGTGGAGCTGTATCGGGCGCTGGCCGAGGATTCCCCGGCAGCCTACACCCCCGACCTGGCTGGGGCGTTGAATAACCTGGCGAACATTTTGTCGGAGGTGGGAAAGCAGGATGAGGCGTTGGAGACCTTCGTTGAAGGCTTTGATTGCTTCTCGCCAGCTGTGCGTGCCCGCCTGCTGGTGGCTAGGGCTAGGGCCACCTGGCGTGACGACGGCGGAGAAGCGGGGGATGTCGTCGCTGCGGCCCGGGAAGCAGACTCCACTGATGATCCGGTGCTCCTGGGCCCGGTGCGCCGCATGATCGCCCGAGTGATCACCGATGCGGGAATAATGGACACGGGTCTTCCCCGCTGGGCCACCGTCGACGCTGAGTCGGCGACTTCCAGGATTGAGGGATGGCTCGAGTGTAGCGATCTAGCACAGCGGGTGGCTTTCCTCGAAGCGCATTGGAGCTCGCCGTCGGCCTCGGAGAGAGAAACGCTGGCCGCCCTTGCCGATCTGTACGTGGAGCTTCCCCCTGTTGCCGCGCTCGCTGGCTTCGTGGAGCGCATCGCTGACGAGGGCATACAGGCCGTTACATCCGATCTGCGGATCCATCACCGAGCTCAGCTGCTTGCGCGCGACTGGCGTGAGGCACACCTGAACGGGGGAGGAGCAAGCTTCCTGCGCGAGCACATGAGGGGCAACCCCGATGCGTCGCGTGGCGAAGATCAGATCAGCGAGGGTGGCAAGCAGGAGTCGGAAGAATGGGAGAAAGACCTCGGCGACCCCGACATGAGAACACGGGTCCTCCAGGTGCTGGCGGCAATGCTCCCGGAGGATGAGGCAGTCGGCATGATGAGCGTTCTGGCGCTTGCGGAACTCACGGATCCGAGAACCGCCTACGATGTGCACGGCAGCGACGAGGGCGCCGAAGATGTACTCAGAGAGCTGCTCGAGGCGCGCGATTGGGGGGCGATGACCCTTGTCCTCGGAGTGCGCCCGTCCGTGGCGGAATCCACCTACGGCCGTATTGCTCTCCTGCTCTTCGCCGCCGTCACTGACGAACCCGTAGAGAGGCTGCGCGAACTCTACGAGCATGCGAACGAGGAGATGGACGCGATCCACCGCAGGCAGCTCCAGGCCCTGCTCGACAAGGCCCTCGGAACCGACCAATGCCCGCCAGTCTTCGCGGACATCCTCTCGTGGAACAGGAACTCGGGACCGCGTCAACAGTGATCGGGCAAGCCCCTCGATCAGTGGGACTGATCGGCCTCGGCGCCTGATTCCTCGCCGCCTGGGGAGGAGGGGGCGACGAACTCTGAGACCTCGTAGGGGAACGAGCGATATTTGAAGTACCCCTCCAGGTAGGAGAGGTGCTCCTCGCACGCCAGCCACGTCTTCGTGCGCGCGCGGTGGATCGCTGGATTGCGCCAGTCGATCCGGTAGATCGCGGCGTTCGTGCATTCGCGCGCCGAGCAGATGC
>JAHYYD010000311.1:1327-1712 GCA_019425105.1 Actinomycetota bacterium | reverse complement strand
GCTCACTCGGGGGCTCCTTGCAGGTAATACGTGATGAGAACAGGACTACGGTAGGGCACGAGCGAGGCTCGGTCAATGACCGACCCGGCGAGTCTAACCTTCATGTTGAACATGAGACTTAGTCCCCGTCCTCAGCCAGCGATGAAACCGCCACCGCCAGCATGTCCCGGTGCAATTCGGCGAACAGGTCGCCCAGTTCAATGGCACGGGCGCGCGCACGCTCCCGGTCCGCGCCACGGCCTCGTCCCCTCTGAGAAGAAACTGTCTGGTCAATGATATCTGCGCTGCGCTCCGCACCCTGACGGACTGCGCGCAGCACCCGAACATCCACTCCCGCGGATTCGAGACGCGCGATGGTAGAAACGGCTTGCACGCAGCGAGAAGG
>JAHYYD010000311.1:0-1317 GCA_019425105.1 Actinomycetota bacterium | reverse complement strand
CCAGGTCTGGAGTGATCAGCCCGAGCCGCGCATAGCGCTCAAGGGTGTCCATGTCGACGCCCGTCAGGTCCGACAGATCCGCCGCCGGAATGGCACGGCGGCCCCCCAGCGAAACCGTCTGCCCCTCTGACGACACGACCTGCGCGACACGACGGCGCACGGGATCATGACCGGCATCGAGCGCATCAAGCTGCCCGCGAATCACACTCAGCGGAGTGAAAGAATCGCGCTGCTCGGTGAGGACGTAACGCAGTCGCTCGACGTCGGCGGCCGAATACTTGCGGTACCCGGATCCGGTTCGAGCGGGTGAGACGAGGCCTTCACTCTCCAGGTAGCGAACCTTCGACAGCGAGATCGCGGGGAACTCGGCCTTCAGCGCATCGACGACGCGGCCGATCGACAGCCCCGGCGAATGGTCCGCATCATGCGGCCACGAGGTCACTTCCTGAGCGGAAGTAACCTCGTGACGACGTGCAAGAGCTGCGCACACGTCAGGCCTGCTTGGTCGACGGCTGGTAGGTCAAACGATACTTGCCGATCTGCACCTCGTCACCGGCGTGCAATTCGATTGAATCGACACGCTCACGGTTCACGTACGTACCGTTGAGCGAACCGGAATCGCGCACGATGTGGCCGCCGTTCGAAGCAATGAACTGGCAGTGCTTGCGCGAGACCGTCACGTCATCCAGGAAGATATCGGCCTTGGGCGAACGACCGGCGTTCGTCACCTCGGGGTCAAGGAGGAAGCGCGCGCCCGTGTTGGGGCCGCGCTGGACGATGAGTAGTGCGGAGCCGGCGGGCAGCGCCTCGACGGCCTCGCGATCGCGAGCAGACAGGGCAACGGGAGCCTCTTCGACGTCCTCCGTCACAGGCGCGAGGCCGAAGATGGAGGTTGCGGTCGGGTCAAACGGCTGGTTGTCGGACATTGTGCGCTCCAAACGATCATTTCAGGGACTGCATTAAGTGTAAACGTTCACCATCCGACAAGCGCGGGCACGGTGACTCCCCCAGCGATTATACGGCGGGACGTCACTGGTAGGTTGCGAACTGGGGCGGGCGCGGAGTCGCAATCGACTCAATCGTAATATCGGTCGACGGAGTGATCGCCACATTGGCCCCCTTTGCGCGCATCTGGGCTGCCGAACCAGCCTGGATGTCCAGCGCGGTGGCGATCGTCTGTGACTCCCCGATCACTTTCCACGTGTAGGGCGAAGCGATGGGAATTCCGTCGACCGTCAGCGATCCGGCCTGCCCTGTGAAGGAGGACCTCGTCGAGAGGCGAATACCGTTGAGTTCGATCGCCTCGGCGCCCGCGTT
>JAHYYD010000310.1 GCA_019425105.1 Actinomycetota bacterium | reverse complement strand
GGCCCTTGCGGCCGCACGAGCACGTCATGTCGGGGGCGAAGTGGTGGTGGATGTGTCCGACGTGTCCGGCGATGCCGCGCGACCCGAAGGAGACCTGGCGGTCTTCGACGAGGGCGCCGCCGATGCCGGTGCCGACGGCGATCGACAGGACGCAGCGGTAGGGCTGGCCGGCACCGAGCGTGGCCTCACCCAGGCCGTGCGCGTGCACGTCGTTCAGGACGCGCACCTTCAGGCCGGTCGCTTCCTGAAGCAGGGCGCCGAGGTGAGTGCCTCCCCAACCGGGCATGGTGCCCGTGGCGGAGACGATATCGCCGGTCGACGGGTCGACGACGCCAGCGCTGGCAACCGCGACACCGCTCACCTGCGGGTGAGAGGCGACCAGGGACGAGGCAAGGTCGCAGATGCGAGCCGCCACGTCCGCTCCGCCGCGCATCGCGTCGGTGGGGATCGATCCGCGCTCAGTGACCTCGTAGCTGTCACCGGCCTCGATGATGCCCCACCCGACCTTGGTGCCACCGATGTCGAGGGCAAGGAGCGTAGTCATGAGGATCCTTACGAAAAGTCAGGGGTACAAGAAAATCGACGAGGCCGGGGCGCGCGCCCGAAGGCGCGCAATATGCGGAACGGAAGTGCCCCGGCCTCGTCGACGTATCAGGAGAGCAGGTCGACCGCGCGCAGCACGGAGGCGACGTGCTCGACGTTGTCACCCTCGAGGGCGGCAACCGGGCGCGGCATCTCCGGCGAGTCGAAGACGCCGAGCAGGTGCAGGGCGGCCTTGAAGGCGCCGACGCCCGCTCCGAAGCCCTGCACGCCCTTCACCTGGACGATGCGCATGAGGTCCGCGAGGCGGTCCTGCTCGGTGCGCACGGCCTCCCAGTCGCGCCTCTCGTAGGCCTGCCACTGGCGCACGTAGCCCTCGGGGTCCACGTTGGCCAGGCCGGGCACACTGCCGTCCGCCCCGGACATGTAGGCGCCGTCGACGACGACCTCGTGGCCGGTGAGGAGCTGGAGCGGGTGGCCGGCTGCCTCGTTGGCGCGGCACAGCCAGCGGAACGCGACGTCGTCGCCGGAGGAGTCCTTGACGCCATCGATGACGCCATCGCGGCCCAGGCGCATGAGCAGGTCGGGCGAGAGCTTCGTGTGCACGCACACGGGGATGTCGTATGCCCACAGCTCGAGGTTGGTGTTCTCCTTGAGGATGCGGAAGTGACGCTCGACCTCGGTCTCGCCGCCCAGGGCGTAGAACGGGGCGGTCGCGACGACGCCCGTGGCGCCGCCGATCTCTTCCACGGCCTTGATGTTCTCGATGACGCGCTCGGTCTCGGTGTCGATGACGCCGACCAGGAGCGGGATGCGGCCGTCGACGATGCGCACGGCCTCGCGCTGGATCTGGGCGCGGCGCTCGGCGGTCGAGAAGGCGACCTCACCGGTGGAGCCGGACACGAACAGGCCGTCGAGGCCGGCCTCGATCAGGCGGTTGATGTGACGCTCGAGCGAGGGGACGTCGAGCTCGCCGTCCTTGAGCGGGATAGCCAGGGGCGGGACAACGCCACGGATCTTCGAAGACATAATTAGTACTCTCCTTCGAGGTCAAGGTTGGGGTGCAGGAGCGAGGGCGCGGCGCCCAGGAGCTTGCGGGTGTAGGGGTCCTTCGGGTCGGCGAGCAGCTGCGCGGCCGGCCCTTCTTCGACGACCTTGCCGCCGTTCATGACGGCGATTCGGTCAG
>JAHYYD010000031.1 GCA_019425105.1 Actinomycetota bacterium | reverse complement strand
ACAACCTGAGCGTCCTGCGGGCCGCAGCCCCGGACGCGCTCCAGCTCGCCACCGTGAAGGCGAACGCTTACGGGCACGGGCTCGTTCCCGTCGCGCTCGCGGCCCTGGACGGTGGTGCCGACTGGCTGGGGGTTGCCCAGCTGGCCGAGGCCTTCGCACTGCGCCGCGGCCTCGACGAGGCCGGGGTCGCCCGAGCCGACGCGCCCATCCTTGCGTGGATCTCCACCTCATCCTCCGACTTCGCGGCCGCGATCGAGGCCGACATCGACCTGTCCGTGTCGTGGACCTGGGTCCTCGCCGACATCTGCGCCGCCGCCCGATCGGTCGGTCGCCCCGCCCGCGTCCACGTCAAGATCGACACGGGCATGTCGCGCGCCGGCTCCACCTTGGCCGACCTGCCCGCCCTGGCCTCGGCCCTGCGTATGGCCGCAGACGACGGCCTCGTCGACGTCGTGGGCGCGTGGAGCCACATGTCCCGCGCCGATGACCCCAGCGAGGCGGGCAATGCCTCGACTGCGAGCCACGTGCGGATTTTCGAGGAGGGCCTGGCGATCCTCGCCGACGCCGGCATTACCCCGCGCATCCGTCACCTGTCCGCCACCTCGGGCATCCTGTGGCATCCCGAGGCCCACTACGACATGGTCCGCGCCGGCATCGGCCTGTACGGCCTAAGCCCCGACCCCGCGGTAGCGACGGCCGACGTACTCGACCTCGTCCCCGCCCTCGAGCTGCGCGCCCCGCTGACGTCCGTCAAAGTCATCGAAGAGGGAACCCCGCTCTCCTACGGGGGGACCTGGGTGGCACCCACGCGCCGCTGGATCGGCCTCGTGCCCCTCGGCTACGGCGACGGCATCTTCCGCGCGGCATCCAATAAGGCTCGCGTCGTCGTTCGCACCGAGGCCGGCCTCCTCAACGCGCCGCTCGTCGGACGCGTGTGCATGGACCAATTCATGGTTGATCTCGGTCCCGCCGAGGGAGAGCCCGGAACCCCGACCGCGCGCAGCGGCACCGCACCCGCAGCCGTGGGCGACACCGCCGTCTTGTTTGGCACGGGCGCGCTCGGCGAACCCCTGGCCGATGAATGGGCGGACGCTGCCTCTACCATCAACTACGAGATCGTCACCAACCTCGGCGCCCACATCCCGCGTGCCTACCGGGACCACACAGCGCACACTCAGGAGAAGAACACGCATGAGTGACACAATCACCGCCACGTTCCAGGTGTCAACGAGCGACGCCGACCAGACGCGCTCGCTTGGCGAAGACCTCGGGCGCATTCTCGCTGCCGGAGACCTCGTCATGCTCTCGGGAGGCCTCGGCGCGGGCAAGACCACCCTGACCCAGGGCATCGGCGTCGGTATGGGCGTGCGCGGACGCGTCGCCTCGCCGACCTTCATCGTCGCGCGCGTGCATCCCTCCCTGAGTGGCGGCCCCGACCTGATCCACGCCGACGCCTACCGCATCAAGGACCTCAGCGACCTTGAGACCCTCGACCTCGACTCCTCCCTCGACGAGGCCGTCACCGTCGTCGAGTGGGGCGAGGGCAAAACCGAGGCCATGAGCGACGAACGCCTCTCCATCGAGGTGGGCCGCGCGTCCGGCGGGCAGGCTGAGACCGACGGCGACATCATCGACTTGGAGCACATGGACGACGGCACACGCGTCATCGTCCTGCGTGCCCACGGCCACCGCTGGGACGGCGTGCTCGACGGCATTGTCGCTGCCCACGGCGGTCGTCGCATCGACGAGCCCGACACCGACGAGTAGGATCACATCGTGCGAGAGATAGCCCTGGACACCCAAGCCGCCACCACCGTCGCCATCGTCGACAACGGCAGCGTCATCGCCCGCGCCCACAACGATTCTGGGCGCCACCACGCCGAATCGATCACCCCGCTCGTGCGCGAGGCCCTTGAGGCCGCCGGACTGCCCGCCCAGCTCACGCAGGCCGGCATTGATCGCATCCTCGTGGGCACCGGCCCCGCTCCCTTCACCGGCCTGCGCGCGGGCCTCGTCTCCGCCCGCGTCCTCGCCGCCGTGGCAGGCGTGCCCGCGTACGGCGTGTCCGCCCTCGACGTTATCGCCCGCCAGGGCCTCGACCTGCTCGCCCCCGACGCCCGCGTCTACGCGATCGCCGACGCGCGCCGCCGCGAACTCTACTGGGGGGCCTTTGTCGCCGCCGGACCCGACGACGTCACCCTCGAGGGACGCCTCGAGGTGGGGGGCGTGTCCACGCTGCTGAGCGCCATGCGCTCCGCCCCCGGCCTCGTCGTCGCCGGAGCGCCGATCCCCGCGCACAGCGCCGACGCGCTCGCTCGCGCCGACCTCGGCCCCCAGGTGAGCCTCGATCCCGCGGTCATGAGCCGTATTGTCGCCACGCGCCTGTCGCGCGGCGAGGAGGACCGCCTGCGCACCGATCCCCTCTACCTGCGTCGCCCGGACATTCAGGGTCAGCCCACCGCGCGCCTGTGAACGCCGCGCTGCGCGTCGCGGGGCCAGACGACCTTGAACTGTTCACAGCTCTCGAGGCCGAGGTTTTCGCCGAAGACCCCTGGACCCCCTACATGATCGCCGAGGAGCTCTCCTCCCCGGCCTCACGATACTGGATTGCCACGGATGCCTCCGGAGACGTCGTCGGATACGGCGGTGTCAAAGTCGGGGGAGACCAGGCCGACGTCATGACGATCGGCGTGCGTCCCCACGCGCGCGGACGAGGCTACGGCGGGGCCATCCTGGACACCCTCCTGGCGTGGTCGCGCGAGGCGGGGGCGCGCGAGATCTTCCTCGACGTTCGTCCCTCAAACGAGGGGGCAATCGGCCTGTACGAATCGCGTGGATTCGCCGAAATTGGGCGCCGTCCCCGCTACTTCCGCAATCCGGTCGAAGAGGCCATCGAGATGAGGGCACCCCTGACCTGAGGAGATGCGATCACCACCACCAAATAGGTGCGGTCGGTGTATCAAAATTCGTGCCTTTCGACCCCTGTTTATGGGGCCGATGGTCCTAGGTGTTTTCCTTGCAATCGCGGGGCAACGAGCGCCAGATAACCGCGGAAAATAGCGGAAAATGACAGCGTGTCGACAAGGGGTGCGCGGGTCCTCGTGCCATGGTCCTACGAGGCGGACGAAAAGCGTCGATATGCTCATTCCATGGCCACTCAAAATGTCGCAACGAAGAAGCGCCGCGCGTGGACCACCAGCGTCTTTATTAAGCAGCTGATGGCCGTCTCGGGCTTCGTTTTCGTTTTCTTCTTGCTGTTCCACTCCTACGGCAACCTCAAGATGTTCCTGGGCGCGCAGGTCTACAACGACTACGCGCACTGGCTGCATGAAGAGGCTTTCGTGCCGATCTTCCCGCACGGCGGATTCATCTGGGTCTTCCGCGCCGCCATGGTGCTCATGCTCGTGATCCACCTGTGGGCCGCCGCCTACACGTGGAAGCGCTCGCGCCGCGCTCGCTCCACCCGCTACGTCGTCAAGAAGTCCGTCACGGACTCCTACGCGGCCCGCACCATGCGCATGAGCGGTGTCCTCATCCTGCTGATCCTGATCTTCCACATCGCTCACTTCACCACCGTGAGCCTGCCCGCGAAGGTCGCAAACTTCGGTGCTGACGTCACCACCCCCTACGACCGCATGATCGCGTCCTTCCAGTCGCCGGTCCTCGTGATCCTCTACGCCGTGTTCGTCGGCTGCGCGTGCATCCACGTCTCCCACGGCTTCTGGTCCATGTTCCAGTCGCTCGGCTGGGTGCGTCCCGCCACCCGCAAGCCTCTGGTTGTCCTCTCGGGCCTGGTCGGTCTGGTCATCTTCGTGATGTTCATGGCCCCGCCCGTCGCCATCGTCACCGGCTTGATCCACTGAGGAAGGGCACGCAATCATGACCGATACACTCATCCACGGCCTCTACCGTGAAGGCGAGAAGATCGCCGACGCGAAGGCCCCCCACGACGTCCCGATCGCGCAGCGCTGGGAGCAGCGTAAGTTCACCGCCGCGCTGGTCAACCCCGCCAACCGCCGCAAGCTGCGCGTCATCATCGTCGGCTCCGGCCTCGCGGGCGGCGCTGCCGCCGCCTCGCTCGGCGAAATGGGCTACAACGTCGACGTGTTCTTCTACCAGGACTCCGCCCGCCGCGCGCACTCCATCGCCGCGCAGGGTGGTATCAACGCCGCGAAGAACTACCGCAACGACAACGACTCCGTCTACCGTCTCTTCTACGACACGGTCAAGGGCGGCGACTACCGCGCTCGTGAGGACAACGTCTACCGCCTCGCCGAGGTCAGCGCCAACATCATCGACCAGTGCGTCGCGCAGGGCGTTCCCTTCGCCCGCGAGTACGGCGGCCTCCTCGACAACCGCTCCTTCGGTGGCGTGCAGGTGTCCCGTACATTCTACGCGCGTGGCCAGACCGGCCAGCAGCTCCTGATCGGCGCCTACCAGGCGCTCGAGCGTCAGGTCGCCGCGGGCACCGTCACCGAGCACTCGCGTCACGAGATGGTCGAGCTCATCGTCGACGAGGGCAAGGCGCGCGGCATCATCGCCCGCGACATGTCCACCGGCAAGCTCGAGACCTTCATCGCCGACGCGGTCGTCCTCGCCACCGGCGGCTACGGCAACGTGTTCTTCCTGTCCACCAACGCGATGGGCTGCAACGCGACCGCCATCTGGCGTGCGTACCGCAAGGGCGCCTACTTCGGCAACCCTTGCTTCACGCAGATCCACCCCACGTGCATCCCCCAGCACGGTGACCAGCAGTCGAAGCTGACCCTCATGTCGGAGTCGCTGCGTAACGACGGCCGCATCTGGGTGCCGAAGCGCGCCGAGGACTGCGAGAAGGACCCGCGCGACATCCCCGAAGAGGATCGCGACTACTACCTGGAGCGCATCTACCCCTCCTTCGGTAACCTCGTGCCCCGCGACATCGCGTCGCGTCAGGCCAAGAACATGTGCGACGAGGGCCGTGGCGTCGGCCCGAAGATCGACGGTGTCGCCCGCGGCGTCTACCTCGACTTCTCCGAGGCCATCTCCCGCATGGGCAAGGCGGCCGTCTCCGCGAAGTACGGCAACCTCTTCGACATGTACGAGCGCATCACGGGCGACAACCCCTACGAGGTGCCGATGCGCATCTACCCGGCCGTCCACTACACCATGGGTGGCCTGTGGGTTGACTACGACCTCGAGTCGAACCTGCCCGGTCTGTACGTGGCCGGCGAGGCGAACTTCTCCGACCACGGCGCAAACCGCCTGGGTGCCTCGGCGCTCATGCAGGGCCTGTCGGACGGCTACTTCGTCCTGCCCAACACGATCAACGACTACCTGGCGCACTGCTTCCACCTGCCCAAGCTGGACGAGAACTCGCCTTCCGTCAAGGAAGCTCTCGAGTCCGCTCAGGGACGCATCGACACCCTCATGTCGATCAATGGCACGCGCTCCGTGGACTCGTTCCACAAGGAGCTGGGCAAGATCATGTGGGAGTACTGCGGCATGGAACGCACCGAGGCGGGCCTGAAGAAGGCCATCGGTCTGATCCGTGAGCTGCGCGCCGACTACTGGAAGAACGTTCGCGTTCCCGGCAAGTCGATCGGCGAACTCAACCAGTCCCTCGAGAAGGCCGGCCGCGTGGCTGACTTCATGGAGCTGGGCGAGCTCATGTGCATCGACGCCCTGCACCGCGAAGAGTCGTGCGGCGGCCACTTCCGCGCGGAGTCCCAGACTCCCGAGGGTGAGGCCCTGCGTCACGACGACAAGTTCCTGTACGTGGCGGCTTGGGAATACGCTGGCGAAGGCGAGCCCCCGATCCTCCACAAGGAAGACCTGATTTACAACGACATCGAGCTGAAGCAGCGGAGCTACAAGTGAACCTGACACTGAGGATCTGGCGCCAAAACGGTCCCGAAGACAAGGGCGCAATTCATGAATACCAGGTGAAGGGAATCTCGGAAGAGTCCTCGTTCCTGGAGATGCTCGACGTCCTGAACGAAGAGCTCTTCGCGCGCGGCGAGGAACCCATCGCCTTCGACTCCGACTGCCGCGAGGGTATCTGCGGTCAGTGTGGCATCGTCATCAACGGTATCGCGCACGGCCCGGAGGTCACCACGACCTGCCAGCTGCACATGCGTTCCTTCAACGATGGTGACGTCATCACGATCGAGCCGTGGCGTGCAGAGGGCTTCCCGATTATCAAGGACCTCGTGGTCAACCGCTCCGCGCTGGATCGCATCATCCAGGCCGGAGGCTACATTTCCGTGAACACGGGTGCAGCCCCCGACGCGCACGCGACCCCGGTCCCGAAGCAGGATGCGGATCGTGCGTTCGAGGCTGCCGCCTGCATCGGCTGTGGTGCATGCGTGGCTGCCTGCCCGAACGCGTCCGCGATGCTCTTCACCTCGGCGAAGGTCACGCACCTCGGCCTGCTCCCGCAGGGCAAGCCCGAGAACTACAAGCGCGTGGTCAACATGCTCAACCAGATGGACGAGGAGGGCTTCGGCTCCTGCTCCAACATCGGTGAGTGCGCGGCGGTCTGCCCCAAGCAGATCCCGCTCGACGTGATCGCAAACCTCAACCGCCAGCTCGGCAAGGCTGCCTTCAAGGGCGTCTGATCGATCTGGAGTGGCCTGAGGGAGGGCCCGGCGCGTATGCGCCGGGCCCTCCCGCTGTTGTCGGCCTTCGTAGCATTGTCTGGTCGTCGTCACAGGCACGCCGCGGCCTTGTCCAAAGTACGAGTAGCGCCGCGGCTTGCGGCGTATGATGAAAGGGTCATCGGCTCAGAGAGGAGTCCTGCCATGCAATTCGATGAAAACGGCCCGAACACGCACACACGGCGCTATTGGGTCAGCGCGACCATCGGCATCACGGCGATGATCGTCTTTGCGATCCTGTCGGTCCTCCTGCTCCTGGGCGTTCTCTTTGGCTCTGCGCAGATCAAGCCGATTGCGGATTCGCTCTTCCCCTGGAGCCTGCTGGTCTTTGCCATTGCGGGCGTCGCGATGTTCGTTGCGAACGCGCGTTCCAGCGACCAGATCGACGCCGACTCCTGACTCGCGGCGCCAAGGCGGAGCGCGTGTGCGGCGGCGGTCGCACGCGAGGCATAAACTAGGGACGTGAGTGAACCCCTGGTCCTTGGTATTGAGTCAACCTGCGATGAGACCGGCGTCGGCCTCGTACGCGGTACGCAGCTGCTCGTCGACCGTACGGCGACGTCGATGGATGAATACGCCCGCTACGGCGGCATCATCCCCGAGATTGCTTCGCGCGCGCACCTGGAGTCTTTCCTGCCGACACTGCACGCTGCGCTCGACGAGGCGGGCGTTACCCTCGCGGATGTCGACGCGATTGCGGTTGCTGCCGGACCGGGTCTGGTCGGTTCTCTGACGGTTGGCATTTGCGCGGCGAAGGCCCTGGCCTCGTCCCTGGGCAAGCCCCTGTACGGCGTCAACCACGTGATCGGCCACCTCGCGGTCGATAAGCTCGCCGAAGGACCGCTGCCCGATCACTTTATCGGCCTCGTCGTCTCGGGTGGGCACTCGAACATCCTCGAGATCCGTAATATCGCGACGGACGTCGTCGAGCTCGGCGGGACCCTGGACGATGCTGCCGGCGAGGCCTTCGACAAGGTCGGGCGTCTCCTCAACCTGCCCTACCCGGGCGGCCCGCACGTGGACCGCCTATCCCAGCAGGGGGACCGCGAGGCAATCCGTTTCCCGCGCGGCCTGGCCGCAGGCAAGGACAAGGAACGCCACAAGTACGACTTCTCGTTCTCGGGACTGAAGACGGCTGTCGCCCGCTACATCGAGGGTGCGACCGCACGAGGCGAGAGTGTCAGCAAGGAAAACGTCTGCGCGGCGTTCTCTGAGGCAGTTAACGACTCTCTGACGGCGAAGGCTGTGCGAGCGGCCTTGGACACCGGGTGCAATACGATCGTCGTGGGCGGTGGTTTCTCCGCGAATTCGCGTCTGCGCGCCCTCCTGACGGAGCGAGCCGAGGCCGCGGGTGTCGCCGTGCGTATGCCTCCGCTGCGCTTCTGCACGGACAATGGCGCTCAGATCGCTGCGATTGGCTCGGAGCTGGTCGCGGCAGGCCTACCGCCCTCGGATTGGGATTTCTCTCCGGACTCGGGCATGGAGCTGACGACGACCTACATGGCACCCCGCGCCTGAAGCTGGCGCGCTGTTAGCGCAGGCCGGCCACGAAGCTTTCGGCGATCGAGCTCCACGAGGTGTAGAAGCCACCCACCATGTTGGAGGCAATGCCGATGAGTGCCGCGGCGCTCCCGACTGCGGTGCCCAGCGCGGTGAGTCGTGCCAGGTATGCGAGCGCGCTCAGTGCTGGGGCGGGGAGTGCGTTGAACCGATCCGAGCGCTGCGCGCGGTGACGCGCGTGGTGCTCGCCGTGCTCCTCGTCGGTCCTTTCCTCGTGGCGCTGCGGCTGCCAGCGCGGCGCGAAGTGCCAGGCGAGTACGAGGGAGATCAGAACCCCGACGATGAGGATGCCGAGCGTCACGTAGCCGTTCGGGGCGGTTGGCCGAACTTCGTGGGTCACGGTGGTGACCGGAACGACGGATTCGTAGGCCTCGGATGACTGAGCGGTAGCCGCCGTCGGCGTGGAACCTACGGCGCGGGCGACGCGATCAGAAGAACCCCACCAGGCCAGCAGGTTGGGGATGTGTTCGCTCCAGAGGGGGCCCGTATGTCCGCCGGTCGGCGGGACATCCGTGGTGACCGAGTCAGGATCTTTGACGGCCGAAGCCATCTTGAGAGCGGTGTAGGCGCCGCCAACCGCGTCGTCTCCGGCTGCCATCGCGTAGATGCGCAGCCCGTCCGGCGTACGATTCGCCAGCATGGTCGACAGCGTGTTGTCAGCGAGGTACTGGTCCCCCTGGTTGGTCATCTGTCCCTCGATCTGCGTGTCGTAGCCGGACAGCGACGCGGCAGCCCCGTAGGTCTGCGGGGTGCGCAGAGCGGTCCAGATCGCGCAGTAGGCGCCTGCGGAGAAGCCGCCGATCATCCAGCCATCGCGGTTGGACGTCGTGTTGGGGAAGTTGTGCCGAATCATCTCGGGGACATCGTGGGAGACCCACGTATACACGGCTGGGCGCCCTTCGATGTCAGCGCAGTCGTGCGCTTCTTCATCGACGTTGAGACCGGGGGCGACGACGATCGACGGCGGGATGATGCCGGCGGCAATGGCCTTGTCCAGTTCCTGTTGGATACCGAGGCCTTGCAGGATTCCGTCGGGGCCGCCCGGGTAACCGTGCAGGAGCTCGATAACGCCGTAGGTCTTGCCATCGTTCGTTGAATAGCCGGTCGGTGTAATGACGTCGACCGGTTGGGTGATACCGCTCGATGGGCCGGTCCAGGTGGTTTCCAGCATTCCGTCGTCGGCGGTCGTGAAGGTTGCATCGAATTCGGATGCGGGAGCCGACTGCGCCTCGACGTCGGCCTCACCGCCGGTTTGGGTGGTTGAGCCGACGACGGTCGACATGATGAGGTTTCCCAGGTCGCCGCTGGTTTTCACGAGGACGAGCGAACGATTGAAGACCAGCCCACCCGCCGACGCGAGGAGGATTGTGGGGACGAGGAGGATGGCGGTGCGACCCAGCCATCGCCTCGCGCGTCCCGGGCAGCGCGAGGGCTCAGAGCGCGCCAGCAGGGCCGCCCCTCCCAGCAGGGCGGCGAGGGCGAGCGCTCCGACAACGACGAGTGTTGTTAGCGAGGTCAGCGGGATGTTTCCAATAACGCTCATTGCTTGTCCTTTCCGGCCTGGGCCTGCGCGCCCTCGCGTGAGGCCGCACGCGTGGACCGCAGATCGCCGACGCCCTTCGCGGCGAGTTTGGTCAGTCCGCCGCTGACCGAAGCGAGAAGCGTGAGGGTCTGCGCGGGGGATACGTGGGGCACGTATGCGTGCGAGATGGCCAGGCCGACGGTTGCGAGTGAGGCCGGATCCGGCACCGCTAGATAGAGGGACTGTGTGCGGGGCTTGAACTTGCGCTTGAACGCGTGCAGCGATGTGAAGCCGTAGAGCGGCTCCATGATCGCCGCGAGTGCGTCGGTGAGAGGCCCGAACGCCGAGGTGTCGTCGGCCGAGCGTGACAGGGGAGCGCCCGACAGGGAGAGAATCTCCAGGCCTTCCTCCTGTGCGGCCAGGGCCGCTTTGCCGATGAGGAACTCGATCGCGGGGCGCCACCCGCTCGTGCGCCGACGCATGACGTCCAGGGTGAGGCCGATGACCGTTCCGTCGCGGTAGATCGGCAGCCATGAGGTCACGGCGTGGATCGTCGATTCCTCGTCGATGGCGACCAGGATGCGCGTCTCGGGAACCGCGAGCTCGCGCACACCGCCGAGCGTAAAGCTCATCTCGGGCAGGGCCTTGTCGGCGCTCCACGTGTTGGAAATGGCGGTGATCTGGTCGCGCCACCCCGCCGGGCACTCGTCCCAGGTGGTCCACACAGCCGACACGCCCTCGCGGGTCGCGTGGTTCATGGCGGTGCGCACGTCCTGGTAGGCCTTGCCCTTAAAGGCGAGATCGGGCAGGTCGAGCAGGGATTCTTCAGCGACCTGCATGATCGTCCAGCCCTCCTCACGCGCGGCCTGCGCGAGTTCTTCGTGGACCGAGTAGAGCGCGGGGGTCAGGCCCGCGGAGGACGCGAAGGACGCGAACTGTGCGATGGCTTCGGTGGCCTTGCCCGGTTCGTACGCGAGGTCGGTGACCGTCAGCGCGACGCCGCCCGACCCGCGGTAGGCGGCCCCCGCCTCGCCCGACTCAGACACCCACACCTGGTTGCCCGCCCATGTTTGCATCCATCCGAGCGTGCCGCCGCCGTGGGCGCGCAGGAGCGGCGTGAGGCGCTCGAGCGGCGAGGACTGCGGGATACGAGGCCTGGCCAGCAGCGCGCTCAGGATGATCACGAGCGTGCCCACCCAGGCAACGAGAGGCACCCACTGGACCGGTGCCTCGGCGAAGAGGGTCATCGGAACGAGGGACGGCTCGAAGATCGAGGCGGTTGCCGTGGGGAGAAGGGCGAGCAGGTAGTCGTGGAAGATCTGCAACGGTGAGGCGTAGTCGGTGACCGTCAGATCGTCGCCGGAGTTGATAGCGTCGAGGGGAACGAACGAGTCGCTCGTGAGGAAACCGAGGACGAGGACGGCGCCCGCGCAGGCCGCCATGAGGATCAGCCAGCGGCGCAGCAGGGTCGAGGTCGTGGAGGGCACCGCGTGGATGGTGAAGGAGCGGCGCACCGACCACGTGATGGCGCACAGGGCGATGTTGAGGATGACGGGGACGAGGAGGAGCGACGCTGTTGTCACGAGCTCGGGCCGGGCCATGCCGTTCTCGTCTGTGCCCTGGGCGAGGGCAGTAGCCGTCGACGCGACGGTCGAGAGGCCGAGAACGAGCTGAAGGATGAGGGTGCCGTAGTAGGCGGCGCGCCGGCCCTTACGCAAGCCGTAGGCGAAGATGAGCTGAAGTGTGATGGGTGCCAGACACAGGAGGGTTGCGATGATGCCCGTGCGGCCCTCGAGCCACCATGCGGGTCCCAGCGACCAGCGCATCTGCCCGAGGGGGCCCTCGGGGGACGAGGCTACGACCGTCAGGGTGGCCGCGCACGCCCAGCACAGGGCGGAGACGGAGGCGAGCTGGCGGCCGATCGTGATGTCGTCGAGGGAGTCGGTGTGCGGGCCGCGCACGCCAGCAAGCCGCGCGGCCACCATGCCCGCGAGGAGAGCCCACACGCGCGCGTAGGAGATCGCGGACCCGAGGATTGCGGCAGACAGGACGAGGATGCCGATGAGAAGGAAACGGGCGCGCCAGCGCCAGTGGGAGGCCAGCGATTGCGCGGCCGCACCCACGAGCGCGACGAGGACGAGGCTGGTGCCCCACAGGCTTCCCGCGTCGATGGTGTGTCCCCAGGTGGAGAAGAAACGGGTGAGGAGCGGCAGCGTCAGCCAGGTGGCGGCGACGCCGACGACCTGTCCGGCCGCGGCGGCGGCGATCCACGCGCGGGTACCCAGGTGCCGCTCGGCCGCACCGCCCGCGACGATCATGACGATGATGCCGAGCACGGCCGTCGCGATGAAGCTGCCGGGAACCGCGCCGACGGAGGAGAGGATGGCCCACCAGTGGGGGCTGGACGGGTCGGCTTCGAGGGCCTGGAACTGGCCGCGCCACACCCAGTAGGACGCCGAGGTGATCATGAGCGCGACAGTCAGGACCGCAGTGGCGGGGCAGCGTGAGAGCCAGCGGACGGTGAGTCGCGTGAGTGAGGAGAGTAGGAGCCAGAGTGTCTGCAGGGTGGCGCCGATTGGGGCGAGGACCTTGGCGAGCGCAGATGGTTCGTGTTCAGATTCGGGTGACTGCGTTGCTTCCTGCACCACGGGCGAGTGTCCTCTCAGCTTCAGTTTAACGGCCGCTTTAAGGATACGGCGGTGTTCTGGGAGTGCGCTGACAGTGTGCTGGGAACGTGTGGCGATGATGACAAACCCCACGCCCGGGTGGAGGCGTGGGGCACATGTCGGCTGAGTTCAGGCGTTCAGAGTCGCGAATTCGGCGAGGGCGAGGGGGCGTCCAGCGCTCATTTCGGCGCGCATGAGATCCACCACTGCGTCGAGGCCCTGACCGGGGCGGGCAGCCGCGGCGACGGCGCGCTGACGCTCGTAGGACGCGCCGATCGCCAGGATCGTCTCGAGGCCCGCGAACTCGCGCGCGCATCCCAGGTCCTCGGCGACGGGGGCCAGTTCCTCCTTCAGTCGTGCGATGCCGTCACGGGCGCTCTCGGTGGTGCCGTCACGCGAGACGATGAGGGTCGCGTCCATGCCGTAGCGGGCGGAGCGCCACTTGTTTTCGGCGACGAACCAGTCCGGTAGGACGGGCAGCGGCTCGCCCGCGTCGTACAGGCGCGAGAAGTGCTCGACGAGGACGTGGGTGAAGGCCGCGAAAATGCCGACCTCGGTCGCATTCGTCGCCGCGTCGTACACCCGGTTCTCGATCGTGCCGAAGGCAGGGGAGGGGCGGATGTCCCAGCGGACCTCGTCGAATCCCTCGATGACGCCCGTGCGGATCATGTCGTCCGTGTAGGCCTCAAGGTCCTCCCACGTGGCGAACTGGCGCGGGATGCCGGCGGTGGGAAGCTGCTGGAAGACCATCGCGCGGTTGGACGCGTATCCGGTGTCCTCACCCGCCCAGAAGGGGGAGGATGCGGAGATGGCCTGCAGGTGGCCCAGGTGGGCGGTGAGAGCGGCCTGGATCGGCAGGATCTTCGCGCGGTCCTCGACACCGACGTGGACGTGGACGCCGTACAGGAGCATCTGGTGTCCCCAGTAGGCGGTGCGCTCGACCAGCTGCGCGTAACGCTGCGAATCGGTGACGCGCTGGCGGCCGGGGCGTGCGAAGGGGTGCGTGCCGGCGGTCGCCAGGTCAATGCGCAGGTCCGAGGCCAGCGGAGTCAGGTAGTCCACGCAATCCATGAGGTCGGCCATGCACTCGGCGACGGTCGCGCGCGGCTTCGAGACGACCTCGATCGTATTGAGCAGCATCTCGCGGTGCACGCCCGGGTAGAGCTTGCCGTCGCTCGTCGCGCGGTCGATGATGGCGTCCGCGCTCTGACGCAGGTCGTGGGAATCACGGTCAACGAGCTGGAGCTCCCACTCGATACCAATCGTGGAGCGCTGGGAGGAACCGAAGGGCAAAGACATGTCGATCCTTTCGCTGGCTGCCTCCATTCTGGCAGGCAGGGACCCAGTGGCGGCCGAGAGCTTCCTTACAGGTTTTTAGCCAACCGTCGGCAGATGATCGCGCGGTGACGCCCGTCGACGCGCGTCGCAATGACGGTCAGCTGCTCGCCTCCGCCGCCCAATTTCAAGGATTTACGCAGGTCGTCCGGGTTGATGTCCGCTCCGCGCTTCTTGATTTCGACGCTGCCCGCCCCGCGCGAGCGCAGCTCGACAGAAATTGCCTTTGCCCGCAGGTTGGTCACCGCGAGGACCTCGAAACGGTCAAAGAAGGGGGAGTCGGGCAGGTCATCCCCTGTCAGGTAGGCGATCTTGTCGGAGACGATGCCGGCTCCGACGTCCTGTGCGAGGCGTCCGAGGAGCCCCGCGCGGATGACCGCGCTGTCGGGCTCGGCAACCATCGCGCCCAGGGGAGCGACCTCAACGCGGGGCGCGGGCGCGTTCGGCGCGAAGCCCTCGGGCGTGGAAAGCGAATGGGCGGCCCCGGCCTCGTCGAGGAGGAGGCACGAACGGCCCCGCCCCTCGGGGGACAGCGCGGGAGACCAGAGCGAGGCCTCGACGAGGTCACCGCCCACGCTCACCCACTGCGCGTGCCAGGAGGAGGGGATGTGCTCGTAGGCGATGCCCGGTGCCACCTTGATGCCGACGCGGTCGATCGTGGAGGCCCAGCCGAGGGCGAGAGAGAGGGGAGGGGACCACTGCTCCGGGTCCGTGATGCGCGCCGA
>JAHYYD010000309.1 GCA_019425105.1 Actinomycetota bacterium | reverse complement strand
CGGCGAAGACGTCGTCGAGGATGAGGATCGGGGTGTCGCCGTCGTCGCTGAGCAGTTCGAAGGCGCCGAGCCGAAGGGCCAGGGCGACCGACCAGGATTCGCCGTGGGAGGCGTAACCCTTGACGGGCATCGCGCCGAGGCTCAGCGTCAGGTCGTCGCGGTGTGCGCCCACGAGGTTGACGCCGCGCTCGGTTTCCTTCTCGCGCACGGACGTCAGGGCTGCGAGCATGCGCTGCGTCTGGGCTTCCACGTCGGTGAGGTCGGCGCTGGCCGGGTTGTCGGGGTCTGTGCCGATGACGCGGTCGACCGAGGCGTCGAAGGCCAGGCGCAGGTGGCGCGGCGAGTCCGCGACGTCGTCGTAGGAGCGCGCGGCCGGCTCTTCCAGGCGCGAGGCGATGGAGGCGCGCGTGGCCGTGATGCGCGCGGACAGCGCGGCGAACTGCTGGTCCCAGATCTCGAGGGTCGACAGGTCGGGGGACTGGCCGCGGCGGATCGAGGCCTGGGCGGCCTTCATGAGCGCCGCACGCTGGCGCGCGACCCGATCGAAGTCGGAGCGCACCGAGGCGTGGATGGGGGAGAGCTGCGTGGCCAGGTCGTCCAAGAAAGATCGGCGCACCGACGGGTCGCCTCGCACGAGGGAGAGATCCTCGGGCGCGAACACGACCGTGCGCACGATGCCCAAAATCTCGCGGGGCCTCACCTGCGCGCGGTTGATGCGCGCCCGGTTTGCTTTGCCGCGCACGATCTCCAGCTCGATGACCTGCTCGCGACCCGAGGCCACGACCCGCGCGCGGATGACGGCGCCACCCGGGGCGGCCTCGGCCTCGTCGATGGGGATGCGCACGAGCGCGCCCTCGGCGCCGACCCTGTGCGACGAGAACGTGGACAGGTAGGCGAGCGCCTCGACGAGGTTCGTCTTTCCCTGGCCGTTCGCGCCCACCAGGACCGTGGGGCCCTCGGGCAGCTCGACGACCCCGTGCTTCCAGGAGCGGAAGTCGTCGAGGGCCAGGTGGGAGACGCGCACGTCAGATGCCGAAGCGGATGGGCATCAGCAGGTAGCGGAACTGCGTGACCTCGCCCTCGTCGGCCTTCTTCTGGCCGGTGATGACGGCCGGCTTCGTGGGGTGGGTGAAGCCGAAGCGCACGTAGTCGGTGTCCAGGACCTGCAGGCCGTCGATGAGGAACTGCGGGTTGAACGCGGTCGAGATGTCGTCGCCGCTCAGGGTCGCCTCGATGGCTTCGGAGGCCTGAGCGTTGTCGCCCTGGCCGGCCTCGAGGACCAGCTGGCCCTCGGTGAAGGCCAGGCGCACGGAGGTCTTACGCTCGGCGACCAGCGACATGCGCTTGACGGCCTCGAGCAGGGAGTGGCGGTCGACGACGGCCTGGATCGGCGTGGATTCGGGGAAGAGGCGACGCACGGCGGGGTAGTCGCCATCCATGAGGGTCGAGGTGGTGCGCCGACCCTGGGCGGTGAAGCCGATGAGGGACGAGGCGCCGGGCTGGGATTCGCCGGACAGGCCGACCTCGACCTTGGCACCCGAGGTCATGGACTTGGCGACGTCCTGGAGGATGCGGGCCTTGACCAGGGCGACCTCTTCAATGGAGGTGTCGGTGGGCTCCCAATCGAGCTCGCGCATGGCGAGGCGGTAGCGGTCGGTGGCCAGCAGCGTGATCGCCGGGCCGTTGATCTCGATGCGCACGCCGGTCAGCAGGGGCAGGGTGTCGTCGCGCGACGCGG
>JAHYYD010000308.1 GCA_019425105.1 Actinomycetota bacterium | reverse complement strand
CACTCCGTTGATCTGCAGGGCTCGTCCGCCGCGCGCGACCGTCACGACGCCCCACTCGGGCTGCTTGACCGGCGCGGCAGTCAGCACGTCGCCGTCGAGGTCGGAGTCGTTGTCGAGCACGGGCAGGATGGTCGAGCGTCCCGGGCGGATGCCGAACTCGTCGTCCTCGGCCTCGGGCGGGGTGTTTTCCTCGCGCTGCTGCGGGTCCGCGACCTCGTTCGTCAGCTCGGGGCTGTCCTGCTCGTCCTCGTTTTCCTCGAGCTCGTTTTCGACCTCGTCCCAGTTGTCCATGAGGACCATGTTCGAGTCGGGCAGCCAGACGCTGCCCTCGGCGACGTCGTTGAGGACGATGGCCTTGCGGTTCGTGCGGAAGACGATCTCGCGCGCGGTCGTTAGCGTATCGACGACCATCTGCTTGTTCGCCGAAGGATCGTCGCAGGCACGCATGTACGCACCGCTGCCGGTCCACGCACCATACGAGCAGCCCTCGTGACGCACGGGCGCGGCCGGGGTGCCGCTGACGCCGCCCTCGGTCGAGGGGGTGATCGTCGGGGTGCCGCCCGCCAGCGGGATCTCCACGAGGGAGGTGGGCGTGGCGAGCAGGACGGAATCGGCCTTCGGGCCGGCCTGCTGGAGGACTCCGCCGGTCTCGACGCCGGCTGCGCTCAGATCGATCCGCTTGTTGTCGGGCAGGAAGAGCGTGTTGGACTCAGCGTCGAGGGCGACGACCTGGTCGCCGACGACCGTCATGCTCAGTCGCGCACCCTCGGGGATCCCCTCCACCGTGGACGTCTGCGCCTGATCGACCGCGCCCTGGCGCTTGACCGTCGTCAGCGTGCCCGAGGCGGCCAGGGTGTAGACGGAGCCGTCCATGCCGGTCACGAAGGCGCTGGCGCCCATGTTCGAGGAGAGGGCCGCCGCCTCGGAAAGGTTCAGGGGGCTGGGGTTCACGGCGGAGGTCGTCCACAGGGTGCCGTCGGACGCATCGAGGACGCCGAGGACGTCGCCGCCCTGCATGACCGCGGACCCCGCGGGCAGGGCCGTCGGGGAGCCGAGGGAGACCTGGGTGACGTTGACGGGCGCAACCGTCGACGAGGTGAGGTCGGAGACGGTGACAGTCTCCCCCGCCTGTCCGACGTCGAAGTTGGTGGCCTCGGTGCGCAGCGCGCCGTCGAGGATGCGGGCCTCGTAGTCGAGATGTCCGACCATCTGCTTGGACTTGTTGGTCACCCAGATACCACCGTCGTTGACGTTGACCTGGGTCACCTCCGCGCCCTTGTAGATGACACCCGCGATACAGAGCGCAACAACGAGCAGCACGAGGATGAACGCCGGCAGACGGCGCCTCGCACTGATCCGATTGTGTCGCGTTTTCGCGGACATATGGCCTCTCTCGATCGGTGAGCAATACCCCAGAAATAGTGTGGCACGACTACACCGCATACTAATAGTTAATGAGAATCTATCAGATGGGCGATTACTTAACAACTAGAGGGTGGCCCATCGCTGTGCGACGGGCCACCCTCTCAAAGTGGCTGGTTTGTCAGTCGAAGATAATTGGCGAGTAAATCACTCTCCATTGAAGGTGAACTTGCGGTCCTTACCCTCTCCGGTGACGCCAACGGTGACAACCTGACCGGGTTGCAGTTCTCCGAACAGGATGCGCTCAGACAGCGCATCCTCGATCTCGCGCTGGATCGCACGACGCAGCGGACGCGCACCCAGGACCGGGTCGAAGC
>JAHYYD010000307.1 GCA_019425105.1 Actinomycetota bacterium | reverse complement strand
CCAATGGGCACGATGTTTCCAGGGTACGTCGACTCCGCTCTCATTCCCCTCCTCGTACGCCAGCTGAAGAAAAAGGGACTCCACGTCGACGTGATAATCGACCACAACAACGCGCTGATGTATCTAGTCGTCAACAACGTATTGACTTGCAACCTGGTAGCGATTTTCTACGACCTACTCAACACGCCGCCAATTAATCACAGGGGCATCCTCAACAATTGGGCTGATCGGATCTTCGATCAGATTCGCATGGAGGCCGCAGAACTCTCCATCCCCGACGTGCTGCGTCGGCGCATACGCACCGAGCTTGTCCCCACCTACACAGTCCAACACCCCGACTTCTCCTATGCACGGCCTTTCCCCGGCGGGCTCTCAATGATCCTGAGTATCGTCCATGCAGCCGGCACAACCAGGTGCACCACCGAGGGACTCCGTTGTCGCCCTCTCGGCGTCGATGAGCTTTTCCACTACGGACAGTTGAACACTGACGCCATCACGATCACCATCACACAGAAATCCGGCCCGACAACATGCTTGTCCGGTCCGTCGCCTTTCATCGCAGCCAAAGCAGCAAACATGCCTGCGGTGATCAAGCAGCACGCGATCGAAGCACCACACGGTCTCTTCGCGATTATCCCACAGCAGCATCTTCTCTTTGTTGCACCCGCAACCCCCAACGACCTCTATGGTCAGCTGCAAACACTGGTAGATTTCGCCCGATTCGCGATCATCGACGCACAGCGGAACAACCCGCGTCACGCCGTTAGCCGCGATATTTTCTACTTCTCCCCAGAGGGCACCTGTGAGACCGTGACGTGCTCGAACGACCCCGCCGTTCAGGAGCTGCTGAGCAACCCTCAGATCAGCCCAGCCAACTACCACTTCAGCGCGCAGAAATACCTGTCTTTGCCTCCCGCTTTCGAGCAGCGGTTTTCTCGCGCTGGCCACGCCTCACCTGCAGAACAGAACGCGCAATAACACGAGGGGAGGGGCGGATGCCGGTTGGTATCCGCCCCTTCCTCACGTGTGGGCTTCGCGCCGGGTGCCTCCCACACGCTCACAAAATGCGGGAGTAGCCCCCGGCGGCGACGCCGTTAGTCGCCGAGGCCGCAGGCCCGGTAGATGTTGGTCAGCATCTCCAGACGCTTCTCCAGGGACGCATCCTTGGGCACGCACACCTTGGCACCGAGGTAGTTCGCCCCACCCTCGATGGCCGCCTTCGCGCAGCGAGCGATCTCGGCCTCGTCCATGAGCGAGGTCGGCTCGTCCGCCTGCGCGGGCAGGTGTCCGTCGATCCAGGAGTAGCCGTACTGGGTTTCCTCCGGGCCTGCGCCCGAGAAGATGATGCCGTCCAGGACGCCCCGCTTGCCGGCCTCGAGCACATGTTCGTAAGCGGTGTCAGCGCTGCGGCCTTCCACGGCGGAACGACCCCAGTTGAGGTGAATACCGATGCCGGCCTCGGAGACGATGTCGATCTCGGATTCGAGGGACAGGAAGCCCTTTTCGGGGTTCTGCTCGGGCACATACTTGTCGCAGTGCTCGATGACGAGGCGAGCCCCGCACCAGTCCCACGTGGCCAGCTCGGCGAGCGAACGCTGGAAGGCGTCGGCCTGGGCCAGGCGCGTGGGTGCCGAGTGCAGCTGCACGCGGGCGACCAGCTGCCGTCCCGCGCGCTCGCACAGGGCGGCGAGATCGTCGCGCAGCGCGCGCGTGAAGTCGAGCGCGGCGGCGCGTCCGGCCTCATCCGGCGAGGCCAGGCCGAAGTTCTCGTTCTTCCACACGTTCTGCATCGTGCCGGGGATCGCGGTGATCGTATTGAAGTCCCAGT
>JAHYYD010000306.1 GCA_019425105.1 Actinomycetota bacterium | reverse complement strand
TCGAACTGTCCGGGTGCCATGTCCTCGGCCATCACGTCGTTGCCGCCGATGGTCAGCGTGACCAGGTCGGGGCTATAGGGCCCATCCAGGAGGCCCAGGCCGCGCATCTGCGGGATCTGGGTGAGTTCGACAGATTCGATGGTCGCGCCCGACAGGGAGAGGTTGAGCAGCAGGACCTCGCGGCCGCGCTGGGCCTTGATCGCGGAGGCGACGCGCGCAGGGTAGGACTCGGTGATGCGCGAGGCCCCCATTCCCTGCACGGACGAATCGCCGAGGGAGACGATGAGGTAGGGACGCTCGCCCTCGGGGTGCTCATCACACTCGCGGAGGCGGTCGAGGGTCGCGAGGTTGTGGTCTTCCCAGGCCTTGCGGTAGTCACCGCGCTGGGAATCCAGCCGCAGCAGGCGTCCGATCGCCAGGCCGCCACCGAAGAGGCTCGCGCCGCCGGCTGCCGCGCCCGCTACCTGCCATGCTCGTTTGCTGATCCCCATCGAAGTGTCCTTCCCTCGTTTGTCCTGCCTCTCAGTGTAACGAGGCCGGGGCCGGTGCTTCAAATGCTGAAGCACCGGCCCCTCGGTTTGTCACAGATCGCTCAGCCTAGGCGTCCGGCGGGCGCTCCCGGGAGGGATCGGATGAAGTGCGGGGACTCCCATCCGCGCTGTGCGTAAGCAGCAGCGACGGCTCGCGCCACCGCCTCCACAGCGTGCCCGTCGACGAGCGCGATCGCACTGCCGCCGAAGCCACCACCCGTCATGCGCGCACCGTGAGCGCCCGCCGCCCGAGCGGCTTCAACGGCCACATCCAGTTCCTCGCAAGACACCTCGTAGTCGTCACGCAGCGAGTCGTGAGAATCATTGAGGAGGGTGCCCGCGACCGCCAGACGCGTCCCCTCCAGCGGACCCTCGTCCAGAAGCTCGATAAACGCGCGGGTACGCGCGATCTCGGAGACGACATGGCGCGTACGGGCGGTCAAGCGCTCATCACCCAAGGCGGCCGTGGCCTCGTCGAGGTCGGTGATGTCCACGAGCTGCCTCACGCCCAGGATGCGCGCAGACTCCTCACAGTCCGCGCGGCGCGAACCGTACTGGCCATCCGCCAGCGAATGCTTGGCCCGCGTGTCGATCACGAGGAGCTCGAGGCCGACCGCACCCAGATCAAAGGGAACCTGGCGCGTCGACATGTCGCGACAGTCGAGGGCCAGCGCGTGGCCTGCGCGGCAGCGCAGGGAGGCCGTTTGGTCCAGGCCACCGGTATTCGCGCCAGCCACCTGGTTTTCCGCGACGCGCGCGGCGTCCACGAGGACTTTGCGCCCCTCGTCATTGGGGTTCTCGACCGTGCCAGCGAGCCCCAGGGAGCACACCTCGTCAAGGGCAACCGCGGTCGCGCACTCGAGCGCGGCGCTCGACGAGAGGCCACCACCCAGCGGCACGCACGACCACAGGGCCGCATCAAAACCGGGCAACGGGCCATATCCGGCCTGTTCAAGCGCCCACGCGACACCCGCGAGGTAGGCGGTCCAATGATTCGTCACCTCGCCAGGGGTCCCCTTCGGACCGATCACATCGAGATCGAGCACGTCAATCGCCTCGCGCGTCTGCGGCGAAATCAGGCGAATCGTCCGATCCGCGCGCGGCGCCAGGGCCACGTACGCACGGTGCGGGAGTGCAATCGGCAGGCACGGCCCGCCGTTGTAATCCACGTGCTCACCGATGATATTGACGCGCCCGGGCGCGCTCCAGACGCCCTGAGGCTCATATCCAAACGCGTCACGGAACAGATTTGCGGCCTGGGCTGCGCCTTCTTCGGGAGTAGCGGCGTCGGCCCACACGAGATCACTCACAAGATCCTCCTTGGTCTCACTTC
>JAHYYD010000305.1 GCA_019425105.1 Actinomycetota bacterium | reverse complement strand
AACGCCCGAGCAATCGGGCACGAGCGGAAGGAGCTCCGCACAATGATCGGTGACGGAAACTTCATCAGCCAGGTGCCGCTGTTCGGTGGCCTTGATGATGCACAGCAGGTGTCCCTCCAGCAGAAGATGGGTCATACCACCCTGCGTCGCGGAGAGACTCTCTTCGACGAAGGCGATCTCGGCGATCGCCTCTACATCGTGACCGAGGGCAAGGTAAAGCTCGGCCACACCTCCAGCGACGGCCGCGAGTCCCTGCTCGCAGTCCTGGGCCCCGGAGAGATCATCGGTGAGCTCACGCTCTTCGATCCGGGCCCGCGCTCGACCACTGCGACCGCCGTTTCCCCGGCATCCCTCCTCTACCTCGAGCACGAGGATCTCATGCACGTGCTCGACACCAACCCCACGCTGGCCAAGCACATGCTGCGCGCCCTCGCGCAGCGCCTGCGCCGCACCAACGAGTCCCTCTCGGATCTCGTATTCTCCGACGTTCCCGGCCGCGTTGCCAAGGCCCTCCTGGACCTTGCGGACCGCTTCGGCACCGCGACCGATAAGGGCGTCCACGTCCCCCACGACCTCACGCAGGAAGAGCTCGCCCAGCTGGTCGGCGCCTCCCGCGAGACCGTCAACAAGTCTCTGGCCGACTTCGTGTCGCGCGGCTGGATCCGTCTGGAAGGTCGCGCTGTGACCCTCCTCGACGTTGATCGCCTGGCGCGTCGCGCTCGCTGACCTCATCACGGCTTGGGCCCGGCACCACTGGTGCCGGGCCCAAGCTCTTTGCCCTCAATACAAACGAGGCCGCAGCCCGCGTGCGGTCAACGCACGCGCCAGCCACGGCCTCGTCGTATTCGATTGTCTGCGCGCGGATACTGCGCGTCAGTTCTGAACGGCGGGAGCTTCCTCAATCGGACGCTTGAGGTAAGCCACCAGGTTCTCCGAGCCCGTGGGGCCGGGGATCACCTGGACGAGTTCCCACCCGTCGGCGCCCCACTGGTCGAGGATTGCTTTCGTCGCGTGCGTGAGCAGCGGAATCGTGGAGTATTCCCATTTAGTCATGCTTCCATCCTACCTGCCATCTGCGGGCGAACAAAGGACAGAACCTTAGGGACGTGAGGACTGCGCAGCTCGCGCGCGAGGGACTCGTCGGAGGTGCGCAGCCACTCCAACCAGTTTTCCGCGTGCGGATAGTGGCGCAAAATCGCGCGGCGCTCCCGCTCTGTCAGCCCGCCCCACACGCCGTAGTTAGCTTCGGACTCAAGCGCGTCGGCGAGGCATTCGAGGCGAACCTCGCACTCATAGCAGCGCATACGAACCTGACGCTGAGACGCACCCTGCACGAACAGCACGTCCGGTTCGATGGACGCGCAGAGTGCGCGAGCGACCCAGCTCTGGTCGTCGCCTTGCGTTGACATCGTGGAACTCCACTTCACTGTATTTCGAGCCCTTCCTGTGACCATACACACATACGATTGTGGGTGCAAACGCTGCGACCACGATCAAGGCCGCCAGGCGTGACTCATCAGGCAATTCTCACGCGTCGCCAAACGCCAGATGAGCACGCCGCCACGTAAGCTAGGAATATGTCGCACTCTCACTCTCGCGCTGTCCGTCCGGCCCAGCTGCTCGCGCTGCTGCTGGCGTTCCTGAGCGTGTCCGCGCTCATGGGCGTCGTCGGGGCAGGCATGCTTGTCCCCGTCGCCGGCCCCACCGCGCTCGTCGCGAAGTCGGTTCCGTCCGTCTTCAACGAGCTGCCCGGTGATCTGCAGACGGTGGCTCCCGCCGAGGAGTCCCAGCTGCTGGATTCGTCTGGCGCCGTGATCGCGCACTTCTACGACAAGCAGCGCATCGTTGTGCCCAGCGCCAACATC
>JAHYYD010000304.1 GCA_019425105.1 Actinomycetota bacterium | reverse complement strand
GCTGCGGTGCCCATGGGCGGCGGCAGGGCCTGGCCGGACAACGAGTCGACGCGCCAAGCCACACGCCAGCACACCCGGCCCCACTGGTGTGAAGGGCGCCGGAGGGACTGGAGGGCCAGGCTGCGGTGCCCATGGGCGGCGGCAGGGCCTGGCCGGACAACGAGTCGACGCGCCGAGCGAAGCTCGCGGCGCGGACGGCGATCGGGCGGGCCGCCGCCCACGGGTGCATCAAGCAGCCCGGCCCTCAGCCAGGAAACGCTAGGAGATCTTCTCCATCGGCGCCATGCGCACGAGGAGGCGCTTCTCGCCCAGGCCGAAACGGATGCGGGCCACGGTGCGCGGCCCCTCGCCTTCGATGCCGGTGACGGTGCCGGCACCCAGAGTGGCGTGCTTGATGCGGTCGCCAACCTTGAGGGAGAGCACGGGCTTGTCCTCGGCGGGCTTGGCGGTGGGGGTCACGCCCATGCGCGTCACCTTGCGCACGCCCGCGGTCTGGGCGGAGGCACCACCACGACCGGAACCGAAGGCACCCGTGTCGGCATCACCCCATGGGTCACGCCCCTCGCGGCTGCGCGAACGCCCGTAGGAACCCGAGCCGTAGGAACCGGAACTATACGATCCGGACCCGTAGGATCCGCCGTAGGAGGCTCGCATGCGCTCCCCCGACGTGGCCGCGCGGCGTACGTCGAGTAGCTCGGCGGGGATGTCGTCGAGGAACCGTGAGGGCGGCATTTCCTGCGGCGTCCCCCAGGCGCTGCGCACGGCCGCGCGCGTGAGGTAGAGGCGTTCGCGCGCACGCGTGATCGCCACGTACGCCAGGCGGCGTTCCTCCTCCAGCTCGCTCTCGTCGCCGAGGCTGCGCTGGTGCGGGAAGGTGCCGTCCTCCATGCCGGTGACGAACACGACAGGGAATTCGAGGCCCTTCGCGGTGTGCACGGTCATGAGGGTGACTTGCCCGCCGCGTTCGCCCTCCGCGGGCACCTGGTCCGAGTCCGCGACGAGCGCGACACGCTCGAGGAAGTCCGCGAGTGTTCCACCCGGAGCGTCGGCCGCGAAAGCCCCCGCGACCGAGTGCAGTTCCGCCAGGTTTTCCACGCGCGAGGCGTCCTGCGGATCTTCGCTGCGGCGCAGCTCGGCCAGGTAGCCGGTATGGTCGAGAACCTCTTCGAGGATGTCGGCCTGGGATGCGCCTCGCTCCTCCGCGGCGCGCAGGGTTTCGATGAGGCCCCAGAAGGCGGCCGCCGACTTCGCGGCGCGCGGGGTGATCCCCAGGACCTCGGGCGCGCTCTCAGAAGGTACAGAAGCCACAGGGGACGAGGCCGGGGCAGCCGCGCTCTCGACAGCAGCCGCGCTGTCATCCACAGCCTCGCGAGCAGCAGGGTTCTCCCCCGCCGTTTCACCCGAGGAAGGAGAAGCAGAGGACCCAGCCGAGGCCTCGTCCGGGGACGCGGAACGCGCGAGCGCGTCAACGTCGATCCCCTCGCCTTCACCCGCGGGGCAGCCGGCGCGCAGCCACAGGTGGCGCAGGGCCGCGCCAAACGAGATGCCGTAGTGGGCGGCATGCGCAGCGATCGCCTCTTCTGCCTTCGCACCGATGCCGCGTTTGGGAACGTTGAGGACGCGGCGGGCCGCGACCGTGTCGTCAGGGTTGGAGATGAGCTGCAGGTACGCCAGCGCGTCCTTGATTTCGCGGCGCTCGTAGAAGCGGGTGCCGCCGACGACGCGGTACGGGATGCCCTGGCGTACAAGGAGTTCCTCCAGCGCGCGGGACTGCGCGTTCGTGCGGTAGAAGACCGCGATGTCACCCCATTCGACACCGGAGTCCGCGAGGCGGTCGATCTCGCCGACGACGAAGCGGGCCTCGTC